>DASXTY010000417.1:0-20462 GCA_036505155.1 Polyangiaceae bacterium
CACCAGGCAACAAGTCATTGAGTTCATTGCGGATTTCGGAAATCTGCGATGCGCGACCTGAAGATAGTTTGCTTCAACTTGTCGTTCCACGCCAGGACTTGAGATCTGGTCAGTTATTGGAGATGGATGCCGCTGCTGGTACACTGTGCTCCCTGGCCTCGAATCATCTGCCCGCGTACAAGATCGGGAAGCTATGGAAGTTCAAATTGGCCGACGTTAACGAGTGGGTTCGCAGTGGCAGCGCGAACGAGCAGCCCGCCAGGCGGCTGCAGCCGGTGCGCACAGTAAAGCCGGGAAGGAAGCGATGAGGCTATCGCGCGCCAGAGTGCCTCACGCAGCGGCGCCCCTGCTGTTCGAACGACAGCGGCAGCTACTGGCACTCGTGCACGCACTCGGTGGCAGCGTGGCCAACCTCGATTTTCAGAAGCTCCTGTTCCTCCACTGCCAAGAGCCCGAGGCCACGGGCACCTACGAGTTCGTGCCGTACAGGTTCGGCGCGTTCTCGTTCACGTCCTACGCTGATCGCCGCAAGCTCGTCGAGCGTGGTTTCCTCGCCGAGGATGAGCACCACTGGCAACTGACGACTGAGGGCAAGAGGGCCGTCGGAGGAACGCAAGATCTCTTGCCGTCAGACTTCGCGCGCCGGCACCGCGACCTTCGTGGTGACACCCTCGTCGCCGAGACGTACCGCCGCTTTCCGTACTACGCGACCCGAAGCGAGATCGCAGAGCGTGTTCTTCGCGGTGATAACGACGCGCTCAGGCGGATCGAGGCTGCGCGTCCAGCATCGTCAAAAGCGGTGACGGTCTCCACGATCGGCTATGAGGGTCGAACGCTCGAGCGCTACTTGAACGAGCTTCTTCGCGCCAGTGTCACGCTCCTCTGCGACGTCCGGCGGAATGCGATCAGCCGCAAATACGGCTTCTCGAAGGGCACGCTCGCGAAGGTCTGCAAAGGCGTCGGCATCCGCTACGAGCACCTGCCGGAGCTGGGGATCGCATCGGAGCAGCGTCGGAGCCTTGAAACCCAAGCCGACCACGATGCCCTCTTCGCGGAGTACGAGCGCCAGAGCCTGCCCGAGCAGGGGCATGCGCTTGTGAAGATTCGCGAGTGGACAGGCGCTGGAGATCGCGTGGCGTTGACCTGCTATGAGCGGCTACCGCAACAGTGCCATCGCCACTGCGTCGCCGAGGCACTCGAGCGGGAGTTCGGCAAGCGGTTGGCCGCGCGACACCTGTGAGGCGGGAAGTACCTCGACGAGTTCTTGCAGAAGGATCTGCACTTCTTCCTCGGGACCACGCAGCAGTGGCACCTGATCGCGCCGAACCCGTGGGTCATCATTGGCGTCTTCCCGATCCCCCACGAGAGGCAGCTCGGGCTTCTCTGATGACGATCGTGGGGCTCAGCGCGGTCGAGGGTGCGCGATGGCAAAGCCGGAGTCGGGCGATGCAGATGTCCCACGACTGGCACTTGACACCACCCCCCTGGGGAGGTATGAAAGCGGCCGTATCATGCTCCGCCAACGAACCAAAGCTTTGGTCGTGGCTCGCGCCGCCACCTTGTCGCTCCCGCCGCGGCTCGACGACCCGCGCATCGTCCAATTGGGGGCGCGCTTTCTCGAGCTCCGAAGCACGCTGTTCCGCGATTCGGTGGACACCATCGTCGAGCTCGGCGAAATCCTCCATCAAGGCAGTAAGCTCCTCCGCGGTCAATACGTCCGCTGGCTCGGTGAGCTTCGCGTGCCCCGATCCACGGCAAACCGCTACGTGCAGCTCTTCCTCGCCTCCCGACAGGCTCCCGGTCTGATCCAGAAATGGAAGGAGCTCGGACCGGGCAAGCTCTATAAGCTCGCGCGCATCGAGCCCGCCGACAGGCACGAGATCCTCAAGGCGTCCCGCCGCGACGAGCTCTTGCGCATGAACGACGAGGAGTTCGCCGAAGTCGCGTCACCATACCTGAAACGCCGCCGCAAAGTGACGACCGACATGCGCGCGCACGGTCTCAGAATGAAGGTTCGAGCGTGGGTCGAGGCGCTCGGGTCGTCGCGTGTCGACGGTATCCAGGATGATACATTGCGAAGCGGGCTGCGCACTGAGCTACGGGCACTTTCCCGGCAGGCGGCGGGGCTCGCGTCGCGGCTTTGATGCGAGCAAGAGGTCGTGGCGTGAGCGACAGCCAGGGCATCCGCATACTGCGTGCGATCCGAGCGATGATGGTTTCGCTGCTAGGGGTGGCAACCCTCATAGCTTGTGATCCGTTCCACACCACGTTCGATGCCGTGGAAGACGCCAAATTTTACCGAGCTTCGCAATTGACGCCCCCGCCGTCATCGGCCGACCGCTTGTTGGTGATGAATTACAACGTAAAATTCGGCGGCGGCCGCATCGATTTCTTTTTCGACTGTTTCGGCGACCGGGTCTTGATGAAGAAGAGCGAAGTCATGGCGAACCTCGAGGGTTTGGTCACCAAGATAAACCAGGTCGACCCCGACATTTTGGTGCTACAAGAAGTGGACATCAATTCGAAGCGAGCCGCTTACGTGGATCAGATGCAGTGGCTGCTCGATCACACCCGGCTAAACTACGGCGTTTACGCGTCGCAATGGAAGGCCGATTACGTTCCGAGCGACGGCATCGGCCCGGTCGATTCGGGCAACGCTATCCTGTCCAAGTTTCCGCTGGCCGAGGCGGAGCGCATCGCCCTCTCTCTGCGCACCGATCAGTCGTGGCTCGAGCGCTACTTCTACCTGCGCCGCAACATCCTGCGCGCGAGGCTCGACGTGTCCATCGGCCGGTCCGTTTACATCCTCGCAATCCACGCCGAGGCGTATGCCAAAGACGGCACCAAGAAGCAGCACATCGATCGCTTCATCGAGGAGCTGGATACCACGAGCCAAGGTGCATGGGTGGTGGCCTGCGGGGACTTCAATACGCTGCCGCCCGGCACTCTGAAGACCTCCGGCTTTCCCGACTCAGTCTGCACCAACCAAGATTTCATCGCGGATGATTACAGCGCGGAGACCACCTGGCTCGACCATTTGTATGATAGATACACTCCCGAAATTCCCCTGGCGGACTATCAAGCCGACAACAGCCCGTACTTCAGCCACACCACCGACAAGAATGGCTTTTGGAATCGCAAGCTGGATTACATTTTCACCAACGGCACCGTGGTGCCCGGCTCTGGGCTGGTGCATCAAGACCCGACGCACGGCGGGATGGACACCATGCCGCTGTCGGATCATGCTCCGGTCACTGTGGAAATCGAGCTCAAGTGAGGCCCCGCCCTGCGGTCTCGCTTCTGTTCGTCCTGCTGGCGTCACACCGTAGTGCTCAGGCCCTATCGGCCACACCTTGGGCGCCGACTAATACTGCGCTCACCGTGCCCCAGGGCCGTTACGAGGTCGCGCTGTTGGCGAGCTCGCGTTATGGGCTCCGCGACAACCTCGAGCTCGCCTGGCAGCCTCTGAGCTTCTTTTTTCTCCCCCAGGCAGAGCTCAAATTCCGGTTCGGCGAGCTCTCACGTTTCGCGTTCGCTGCACGCGGACGGCTTGCCTATCTCACACCATTTTTGCAAACCTTGGCTAAGAGCGGTGCACTCGGGCTTTTGCCTGCGAACACGCATGTGCCACAAGCGGTCGAGCTGGATACGGATGGACTGGCTTCCTGGCTTTTCACCGACCAGCACACGGCATCGGTCTGGGTGGGCTTTGCCGTGGCGCCGCACGGAGCTTCGGACGACTTGCCGCTGCTCGATTTTCCCTTCTTGTACCCCCGCTTTGCGCCGCTCTACGCCACCATCGTGCCGCGCGGAGGCATTGCATTCGATGGCAAGATCGTGGGTCCGCTGTTTTATGAAGTCGACCTGCGCGCCTACCTTTTAGCGCTTGCCGAAGTGCAGGGGGCGTTTGCCGTCGAGCAGGGGCTATCGGTGGAATATCGCTTCGGCTCACACCTCGCCGTCGAGCTGGCGCTGCGCACCTCCTATGCGCGTTATCCCATTGGGATTCGCACCCATTTCCTGCCGTTTGCCGACTTGAAGATCGGACTCTGAAGCGCGGTTGCCGCGCTCACGCTTTAGTTGTAACCAGCGACCCCTAAAAGCTCGCGTTGGGCAGCATCGGCGCTTTCCAGGGCGCGCGCCGTGAGCCCGTCGGCCGGCTTCTTCCCGTAAATCGATGGCTTGAGCCAACAGGCGCCGAATCCGACAATCACCATGCGGCGCACCGAGCAACCGGGCAAGGTCGGAAGGCTGCGGTGGAACAAGTTCCCGTGGGTAAACACCAAGGTTCCCGCCCGAGGATGCAAAACGACCTGATTCGGCCGATCCGAAAAGTCCCTGCGCTGGTATTCGGCGTGGATCTGCTGATGAGAGCCGGGTAAGAGGCAGAGTGGTCCATTTTCGGTGGTTACCCGGTCGAGATAGACCAGCGTGTCCACCGTGTGGGGATGCGTGAAGAGCGGCGGCAGCGGATCGGGAATCACGCGTTGGTGGAAATGCCACTCGGTTTCCAGCTTCTGTTGGCCCGCGCCGCACACGCGCCCAGTGATTCCGCGCACGGCAACACTTGGGCCCAAAATCGCCCGCACCACTGACAGGATTGGAGCAAATTCCACCAGCTCGAAAAAAACGGGATGTTTGTCTTCCAGATGGCGCGCAAAAGTGCCCCCGAAGTCATCACCCCCATGTTCGAGTCGATCATCCTGCGCGAGCACTTGATCGAATGCCGCCCGAAGCCGCTCGAGCTCGGCTTCAGGTATCAATTCTTCACGCACCAAATAGCCGTCGCGAACGAACGCCTCGATTTCTTCGCGCGTTGCCAGCACTTCCACTTCGCGTTCGGGAAAGTCGCGATGGGCGTCCAGCACGCGGTAGTGAATTCGATGGCGACCGGGAATTTTGCGCTGGTCGAATTCGATGGACATTCCCTTAAAGCGTGAGGCCCACCTAGGTCTTATCGCCCATGATCAGCCGGAGCACCAGGGCTGCGCCCATCATCCACGTCCACGCCGTCATGACGTCCCCCACCAGCAGGGAATTGATTCGGACGCGCGGGTTCTTCCAGCCCCAAAAAAAGGCGTATATCAAGGTCAGACCGAACAACGCCGAGGCGAGTCCCTCTTCTTTGAAGAGGACGTACAACATGATGAGCCAGCAGCCGAAGCTGGTCACCGAAAGTGCGATTACCGGGGTCAACAAGCCCATGGCGACGCTTATAGCGCCCGCCGCCCACCCGGCGCAAGGCGACGCTGGCTCTTTGGAAGCCGCCGCGGTAATCGTGCGCTGCCATGGACCCGGTCGAATGGGCGCTGCTTCGCTCCGGCTTGTTCAAGACCATCGATCCGGAGTTATTTCGCTCGCTGCGGCAGTCGGTGCAGGTGCTTCGATTTTCGGCCGGGGAAGTCATCGTGCGCGAAGGCGAGCCGGGGGACGCGATGTACGTGGTCCAAGAGGGCTCGGTGCAGGTCTACACCCAGCGCAAGGAGGGGGACCCGTTGGTGCTCGCCAAGCTCGAGCAGGGAGCGTATTTCGGGGAGCAGTCGCTTTTGCCTGGGCGCTCAGGGCTTCGAAACGCCAGCGTGCGCGCCCACTCCGACGTCACGCTGCTTCGCATTGATCACGATTCTTTTCAGCGGCTACTGGCGGAGGACCATCCGCTCAAAGAGCATCTGCTCGACTGGGGCGCACGCCAGCTCCGCGAAAGCAGCGCGCGACAGTCGACTCTGTTTCGGGTGCTCACCGCCGAGCTGGATGATGCGGAGGCCCTACCCACCGTAACCTTTGTTCCCGGAACGGTGCTTTTTCATGAAGGGGACGCCGCGGATTGCATGTATTTGCTGCTCGCCGGTCGCGCTGCCATCCACCGCACGGGCGCAGACGGGCTGACTCGTATCAACACCGTCGAGGAAGGGCAATGTGTGGGCGAGCTCGGCTTATTGCGCAATGCTCCGCGACTTGCCACGGCCATTGCCGAAACCGAGGTACGCGCCCTGCGAGTGCCCAGAGAATGGTTTCAAGGCTGCCTGGAAACGAGCCCGGAGCTTCGCTCGTACCTTCAGACCATAGAAAGGGTGTACACGCTTCCGCGGAGGGGATTAGTGACTCAACACGCGGGGCGCTGGATGGATCGTGAAGCGGTCACCACCATCTATCACCAGGCCGGCGGGCGTCGCGTGCTGGCGACCCGGATCATCGGCGAGGATCTGTTTCATCTCGAATGTGTGGGCCGTCAAGACGCCCCGCGAGAGTCGATGGTCCTTCGCTATGAACCAGACCCTCATGTTTTGCGAGAGCTCAGTCTCGATGCCAACGGCCGCTTCATTTCCATCTTGGTGCACGGCTATTGGTCCGAGCTTCCGGAGCTACTGCTTCTTGCCATCGAGGATAAACCGATTCCGTCGGTGCCCGATGCGCAAGCCTTTGTGCGCTCCGGCTCCATCTTGGCTGCGGAAAAGCCGGACACTCTAGAGCGCAAGATCTGCACCTGCATCGACGTTTCGGCGCGCGCCATTCTGGAGGCCATGGACGCCGGCTGCAAAAGTTTTTCGGAAGTCCAGACGCGTACCCGGTGTGGCGCGGTGTGTGGGGCTTGCACTCCATGGGTCATGGAGATTTTGGGCCAGGGAGAGTGGACTCCGGTGAGAATCCTGGAGGAGATCCCCGTAGCCGAGAACATTCGAAGCTTCCGGCTGGCTCCGCTGGAAGGAAAGCTGGTGCGGCCGAGACCTGGCCAGCACATCGTAGTGGAGGCAAAAATAGAAGGTCACTGGATCTCCCGGGCGTACACTCTCACCTCCGCGCCTGGGTCTTCCGCTCATTATGAGATCACGGTGAAGAGTGAGCCGCGGGGCACGTTCTCCCGATGGCTGTTCGACAGAATGGACCCCGAGCCGCGCATTCGGGTTTCCAAGCCACGCGGAGAATATCATTGGGACCCCGCCGCCGGGCGCCCTGCCGTCTGCTTGGTCGCCGGGATCGGTATGACGCCGGCGCTCGCCATCCTGCGTACGCTCGCTGAAGATGGCTTTTCCCAAAAGGTGCATATGCATTATTCGGCTCGAAGCCGAACGGAGTTTGCTTATGCCACCGAGCTCATGGACATCGCCAAGCATCGCCAAAATGTGCACATCGAATTCCGGGAAACGTCCCGCAATGGACGGCTGAGCGAATCGGACATCCACGGGTTGGTTCACCGATATCCGGAAGCGGAATTCTTTTTGTGCGGGCCAGGAAGCTATTTGCAGTCGGTGTCTGCGCTGCTCTCGAGCGCCGGCGTGCCCCCTGATCGCATTCGAATCGAGGCATTTTCACACGCCGGAGATCCACCCCCGGCGCCCACGGGAAAACGCTTGGTGGTGACCAAAGCCGCGGTGGAGCCCGCGCCTCGCACTGAGATGCTGGTCGCTCCTCAAAAACGCCCCCGTCGGATAGTCGTCGCCGCTCTCAAGACCATCGGAAACGCGCTCTCTTATTGGCTCAACCACCCGGTGTGGGACTGGAAAATCGGGGGTGCGCAACTGAATCCGTATCGATGGGCAGCGGACAGCCTTGCCGAGCGCTGGACCGGCATCGATCCGCTCTTACCGCGAGAATACCTGGCAACGCTGGGCGTACTGAGCATCGGCCCTGCGGAACATCACCTCCGAGTGTTTCGCCGCCTCGAGCGTCGCGGTGGAGGAGACACCTACGCGCAGACGATTCCGAATCCACCTTTTGAGCCGTATCAAGGTCGATTTGCCGTGGACACGGGCTGGACGCACGTATTCGACGGTCCTCTGGTGCCCATGATCATCACTCGAAGTCGCAGCCTGATCGGGCAGGTTCTCGAGAACCCCGACCGGTTCGATCGCGGCGCTCTGCCTTACCATCACCTGCAACAAGTGGTCGGCATGCCGGACATTCGACCCGACGGCCAGTGTAAGGCCGCAGGCTTGTTCGCGGGTCAAATGCACGAAAACCTCACTTGGCAGCGGGACAGAAAGCTTGGCGTGGCGACCTTCGGCGCTCCCATGCTGGACAACATCGCCACCACCATGACCAGGGCGCTCGAAGAAATCGGGCTCGAAATCGATTGGCAGCTGTCCTCGTCTCCGTCGGTTGTCGTCGACGCTGGCGCGATGATGCTTCGCGTAGCCTTCCAGATGGTCGTGCGCAGTATGTTTGGCGCCCTCGACTCGGGGTTGTTGGCGCGGCTTACCGCCGATTTGCGACCGTGCGTGCTGGCTACGCTCGATTATGTGGTGCAGAGGACCTACGCGCTGCCCGCGAGCCGGCAGGATTTCGAGCACAACATGCTTCGTCTCCACAAGCTGGTTGAGGAACTGGTCGAAGCCATTCGAGCGGCACACGCAACGGGCCGTCTGGGAAGCGACCGCTCCCCGGTGATCGACTTGGTGACGCACGGAACCGAGCAGCGGACTCTGACCGCCCGCGAGTTGTTTCCCTTTCTTCTGGTCGCCTTGATCGCTGGGCATGAAACAACCGGCCACACCATGGCCTGGGCGATTGACCACCTGGGAAGGGATCCGGACCTTTTGCACCGCGTGCGCACCGAAGTCGACGCATTTTACGCGGCTCAACCGGGACGTGTGCTCGGCGCCACGGACTGTCGCGATCGACCCTGGACGCAGGCGCTGCTGTACGAAATCGGTCGCTTTCACCCGCCGCTCATCGCCGTCCCTCGCAGCGCGAGTGCGGACGGGGAAATCGCTCCCGATCCGGCGACCGGATCGCCGGGGTTCCGCTATCACAAGGACACCGCGTTCATTTGCTCGATCATCGGTGTTCACCGCGATCCCAAGCGATGGAAGGAGCCGGAGCGATTTCGGCCGGAGCGATTTTTTGACCAGCCGGGCGAGCGCGTGTCACCGGCGGAATCGGGGCGCCGAGTGTGGGACCACGCTCGGAGCCGCGAGCGGGACTACGATCTTCTGACCTTCAGCGCTGGAACCGGGAGATGCCTGGGGCAGGATTTCAACATGCTCGAGTTCTTCCTGGTGCTCGATTTTCTGCTCCGCCGCTACGACGTACAGCTGGTAAATCCCAAACGGGTGGTTCGCGATTCCACGGACGTAATCTCCGGGCCTGAGCCGGGATCCATCATCGTGCGAGTCGGACGGCGGGCGGGAATTTTGGCAGGCGCCAGCCGATAGGACAGCGGCGCCGTTTGATAGGACAACCCGGCTAAAGCGTTGCGCTGGGTGCCCCGAGCCAAGCGTCGGCCGCTAACATGAGCAGATGAACGAGTCTATGATCTCCATAGCGGCGACCACTTTGCCGGTTCTCCTCGAGGTGGATGTAGCGGTCGCGGGCGCTAGCTTTGCGGGCTGCGCGCTGGCTCATGCGGCGGCGCGGCGGGGATGCTCGGTGCTGCTGGTGGAACCGCGGACCTATCCGGGCGAGGAAGTTGGGGCGCTGCTCCGGCCGTGGATTGTCGCCGATGCTCGCGAGCGTCCTCCAGCCTTGCTCGCACCTTGGATAGCGGCTGCATCCAGGGGCGTAGCTACCGATGCCGAGCTGGCGCTGCATCCCGAAACCACGAAGGTCGGGCTCGAGGACACATTGCTGGAACCCGGTGTCAAGCTGCTCTACGCGTCGCAGCCGGTTGGAGTGGTCCTGGAGGCGGATCGCGTAGCGGGCATCGTCATCGCAAACAAGTCGGGGCGACAGGCTGCCCTGGCACGCGTCGTCGTGGATGCCACCCGGAACTCAGTCTTGGCGCGTTTTGCAGGTGCCGCAGTCATTGAACGCTCTTCGGATTTTGAAGAGGTGCGGCGCACGCTCGAGTTTACCGGTGTCAAGGGTCCGCTCGGCACTTCGGTCCCGCTGACGGAAGGCGCGGGTGCCATCGCAAACAACGCCCGCGTCCACCAGGGCTGTGAGGGTGAGGGTCACGTGTTGCTCGAGGTAAGCTTCCGGGTCGAGCGACCGGCGCCGGGTTGGCGAGGCCAAATGGCGCTGGAAATTGAGGCTCGACGGCGTTCGATGGTTCTGGTCGAGGGTCTGGTGCAATCGCATCCGGCATTTTCGAAGGCGTTCTTTGCGGCGGCGTCGTGGGAGCTCTGGCGCTTGCCCAGTCATCGACTGCGTTCGGCCGGAAATGACCCCTCAATTTTCGTGCTCGGGCCCGCTACCACCGCCAGCGATGACCTAGCGGCAGGGCTGCTCGAACCTTTCGAAGCGACGCGTGCCGGTGAAGCCCTCGCTGCCGAAGTCGTGGACGCCGCCCGAAGCGCTCGCAGTCCGGCGCCGGACCGTTGCGCCACTCGATGCGGCAAACCGTCGACATCGAAAGGTCGGGCAACCTGGGTCTTTGAGCCCAAGGAGCCGGTGCGCGGCCGTCCCACTGTGAGAATTGCAGCACCCGAGGAGAGTTGGCCTATCCTCGCCAACGCGGAAGTCGCGGTGGCCGGCGGAGGCACGAGCGGAGCTGCTGCGGCCCCCGCCGCAGCGTCGGCCGGTGCGCGCACTGTGCTGCTGGAGGCCCAATCCGGCCTCGGGGGAACCGGCACCATCGGCGGCGTGAACACCTACTGGAATGGCCGTCGGGTGGGGTTCACCGCCGAGCAGAACCGTCGTTATGCACAATGCGCCGATCGGGTTGGAGCTCTTCCCGGGCGTATCGCCGCGTTGGATAACCGACCTGCCGGCGCGCTGATGCACCTGGAAGCCAAGATGCACGCGCTGCTCGAGTGGTCGCTCGGCAACGGCGCCGAAGTGTTCTTTCGCACCATGACGGTGGGCGCACTGGTGGAAAACGGTGCGGTTTCAGGGGTCGTGGTCGCGACGCCGGAGGGAATGTCCGTAGT
The DNA here is from genome assembly GCA_036505155.1 of Polyangiaceae bacterium. Classification (GTDB taxonomy): domain Bacteria; phylum Myxococcota_A; class Polyangia; order Polyangiales; family Polyangiaceae; genus DASXTY01. The sequence goes on from DASXTY010000417.1 coordinate 10,809, forward strand.
GCCTGCTCAAATCACCGTCGATGCCACGGGCGACGGGGACATCGCGGCTTTTGCCGGAGCAAAAACCACCTATGGCGCAACGCGCGACCGGGTCACCATGTGGTATTCGCTCGCGCCCCAGCGACGACCGGGTTTTCCCACTAATAGCTTCGCAACCGCCATCGACATCACCAATCCCTGGGATGTGACGCGCGCAATTATCGCGGGACGGCGGCGTTTTACCGGCTACGACCACGGCCCTTACCTCGCCCCGCGCGAAACCCGACATGTGCTCGGCGCGGTAACCGTAACGCTGAGAGACCAGATGCGGGGCACGCGTTACCCGGACGTCGTCACCCAATGCTCGAGCTCCACCGACATCAAGGGAAAGACCGCCGCTGACATCTCGATTTTCGGACTGCACGCCCCCGATGCGTTGGAAATCCCCTATCGCGCGGTGGTGCCGGTCGACCTGGACGGGATACTCATCGCGGGAAAAGCGTTTTCGGCCACGCATGAAGGTTTGGCCGGGACCCGAATGCAGCCCGACATGATCAATTTGGGTGGAGCCTGCGGGCTAGCCGCGGCAAAAGCGGTAAAGGAAAAAATCCAACCGCGCAATGTGAACGTATCCGCGCTTCAGCGCGAGCTCTCTAAACGCGGGGCGCTACCGAAATCGGTCTTGAGTCGAGACGTGAACGGCGAGCCCAGAGATCGGGCGGCGCTGGAAGCGCTACTGGAACGAGCTATTAACGAAAGTGACAAGCCGCGCACGCGCTCGGCGCGCGATGCCGCAACCGAGGTATGTTTGGCCGGCCCTTCGATGGTCCCTTTGCTGGAGCGCGCGCATCAAGCCGCGACCGGACCCCGCCGTTTGCTGCTGGCGCGCTGGCTCGCCTGGTATGAATCGCCGCTCGCGGTGCCGGATCTGGTAGCGGCCCTGGAGGAGCAGCTCGCCGGTGAAAGCTTGCCCGCGCTTCCGCCGATCCGTCGCTGGCGGCACTTTCCGCCGGACAACGCTTTCATGCCGGACACCGCGCGACTGGTCTTTGCCCTGGGTTTGACGCGCGACCGGCGCGTGGTGCCTATCCTCGAGCGTGTCGTTTCTTTGGTTCCGGAAGATGCCGAATCGCTCAGCACTCCGGAAGCAGGGATCTACTACTACGTCGATGTCGTATGCCTGGTCGCCGAACGGCTGGCAGACCCGAGCGCGGTGCCCGCGCTTATGGCATTGCATCGAAAGCCCGCGTTTTGCGGTCTGGCGCGTGTGCGGGCCGAAGCGGACATCATGGCCGAGCGCCGCGCGTACTTGGAGCTTGCCATAGGGCGCGCGCTTGCCCGTTGCACATCTGTGGATGGGGTGAAGATTCTTGCGGACTACCTGGGCGACGAACGAGCGCTGCTCGCGGAGCACGCCCACGATGAGCTTTTGGCCGTCAGCGGAGAAGACTTCGGCAAAAATTCCGCCGCATGGCTGGCATGGCTCGAGGTGGAGGGCCGCCGGCTCGAGCCGCGTCCCTGGTTGATCCGCGGCGAATGTTGATGAGGTCGTGGCCGCAAATACGCTTTACTGGTCGTCGTCCGGCACCAAGTCGTAACGCAGCGGATCCATATCCGGCAAAGTGGGAAGCTCGCGCCTTCGCCCCTGGGGACGCGAAGCGATGAACGGGTCGTGCCGGAGGGGGTCCTCGTCCAGAAGCGTCGGCATTTGCTGGCGCGGTGGAGGCAGCGGCGGATCGGTGTCGTCCCACTCGGCATCGATATCATCCGTTTCGAAAGGTGTTGGCTCCAAACCGAATGGCAAATGCCGGCTCACGTCGCTCAGTATGACATGGCTCTGGCGTCGGCTAGTGCAATTTTTTTTCTCCATCGAAAGCAGGCTTCTTACTGCACCGTCACTGTTCCGGTCATCCCGTCCACCCAGTGCTGGGTGCAAAAATAGGGGAGCGCGCCGGTCGACGTAAAGGTGTGATCGTAAGTAAACCCAGTGTCGAAGGTGACACCGGGAGAGCAGGCGGAGTCATTCGGCGCGCAGAAGATGCCATCCGCGATCCCGTTGACACCGCTGGTCACGCTGTGACCATTGCCGACCCAGACCCAGTGCACGGTATCGCCGACCCGTATCGTGATGGTCGACGGTGTGTAACGGTCACCCAACTGGGCCACGTAAACCGTGTACGTCGTCGGACCTCCGGGTGCGCCGCCGCTTGCAGTAGCCCCACCGCTAAGAGCCCCCCCGCCACCCGTAACTCCTCCGCCGCTCGTGCCCCCCCAGGCGCTGATGGTCCCACCGCTGCCGCTGGCTGCGCCACCCATCGACATCATGGCGCCTCCGCCGCCGATGGACGAACCGCCGCCGCCCCATGCGCCTCCGGCGCTCGATCCACCCGTATCGCTGGAAGCGGAGCAACCGGACACAGCTCCGAAAGCGGCAAACGCCATCGCCAGCAAAGAGGGAAGCCTTACGAGCTGCACCGTTTTGCGGGGAGTAACCGGTGCAGGGCCGGAGCAGGCGAGGCCTTTACGGTTTCTTGCCGCTCGTCAGATCCAGCCATTGTGTTTCTTCTCGGCTGAGCTCGACCTCGAATGCCCCCAAATTGTCATTTAGCTCGTTGCCATTGGCGCAGCTCAAAAGACAGAAGGCGTTCATGGGCTGCGACAGCACATAGGCGATGGCGATCTGGGGGATGCTGACGCCTTTGCGCGCCGCGAGTTCTTGTGCCCGATCCAGTCGCTGGAAATTCGGCTCCTTGCAGTAGGTATCAACGCAGCTCCGATCCCAATACTGATTGAACGTGTCTAAATTGTCCCGCTGGAATCGGCCGGAGAAGAAGCCACCCGCCAGGCTGGACCAGAAGATGACCGGCAATTGTGTGGCAGCGTAAAAGTCGCGGGCCTCCTTCCCTTTTGGACCGGCGATGCTGATGCAGCCGAGCCAGGGAACCATGAATTGTTCGGCGAGGCTGAAATGCGGGCTGCTGGCGCTCATGGGAATGAGCCGGTTCTTCCGCGCATATTCGTTGGCTTCGCCGATGCGTTGATGCGACCAATTGGAGCCCCCAATGGCTTTGATTTTTCCGGCCTTCAAAGGCTGGTTCAGGACCTCGACGATGCTCCCTGCGGGTACAGACGTGTCGTCTCGATGCAGCATATACAGATCAATGTAGTTCGTCTGCAAAGCGTTGAGCGATTCCTCCAGATCGGAAAGAATGCCCTCGGCATTGAGCAGGGGCTCTCCTGCGCCGCTCTTTCCTCCCTTGGTGATGATCACAAACTTGTCCCGGACGCCGCGGCTCTTGATCCAGTTGCCCAACGCCCGCTCACTGTCTCCGCCGCCGTAAGTGCGGGCCGTCTCCACGGCGTTGCAGCCCTTGGCATACACTTCATCCAAGAGCTGGTTGACTGCGTCTTGCTGCTCGGTATCTAGTTTTACCCCGCCTTGAATCAGTCGGGGGATCTCCTTGTCGATTCCGGCAATCGTTCCGTAACGCATGTTGACGCGCGTCATCCTTTTGCCAATATCGTCATATTTTGCAAATTACGGTAGCATCCGCAAGCGGGATAACCCACATGCCGACGGTGGAACGCGAAACTCTAATCAACGCTCCTCCGGCTCTGGTGTTTGCGCTGTCACAAGACTACGGCCTTCGACTGGAATGGGACCCGTTCTTGCGCGAGCTTCGCTTTCTCGAGGGCGCCACCAAAGCAGCCGTCGGAGTGAAAGTCTGGGTCCGAGCGCGCAGCGGTTTGACCATGACCGTGGTGTATACGGTCGTGGACCCGCCGGAGCGGGTCGCCATGAGCATGCTGGAGGGCCCCTGGCTTTTCGACAAATTTGCGGGTTCGTGGATCTTTCGTCCGATCGAAAATCAGACGCAGGTCACTTTTCGGTACGGCTTCACCGTTCGCCCGGGCTTCGGCTGGTTAGCGGTACCCGCCATCACGCGGATTTTCTCCCGAGACATTCGGCTTCGCCTCCGCGCTCTAAAACACGCGGCCGAAACTACCGACATACTCTCGCGTTTGAGTTGGTAGCTCGGGAGGTCGCTGAGTGGTGCCGAGGCGAACCGACGGGGCGAAGAAGTTGGCCAGTAACCTCCGAGTCTTGGTACCAGCACATATAGAAGTAACCCACAGAGGCCAAGATGGAGACCCTGGAACAGATTCACAACCACAGAAGCATTAGGACCTTTACACCCGAGAGCGTGCCGGAGCCGATTCTGGACCAGATCCTGGGCGCCGCGGTGCGCGCGCCGACCGGCGGCAACATGCAGCTGTATTCGATCATCGTGACCACCGAGCCCGCGCGCCGCGACCAGCTGGCAGCCCTTCATTTTGGCTCCGAATCGGTGCGTCAAGCGCCAGTGGTCATGACCTTTTGCGTCGACACACACCGCATCAGCCGCTGGCTCGAGCTCGAAGGCGAGCAACCCGGCATGAACAACATGTGGGCCTTTGCGATCGGCTTTTCGGATGCGCTGCTGGCAGCGCAAAACGCGGTGCTGGCTGCCGAGAGCCTCGGGCTGGGCACGTGCTTCGCCGGTTCCACCTTCGCCGCTTGTCCTGCGCTGGTGCAGTTTTTCGAGTGCCCCCCGCGAGTCGTACCGGTAGCCACGCTGACTCTCGGCTATCCGGCCGAGCTATCGGAGAGGACTCCCAGGCTTCCGGTTGACACCGTGGCCCATCGCGAGCGCTACCGAGCTTGGTCCGATCAGGAGCTCGTCGCTTCTTACGCCGCGCCCGCACAGGAGACTTACCAGAAGTTTTGCCAAGTGCCCTCCGTCGGCGCGGCCGCGACAGCCTTCGGAATCACGGGTCTCGCAGCCATGTACGCCCGGCTCAACTATCCACCCGACCTCATCGAAACCGCCGGGGGATGGTTCATGTCGACCGTCGAGCGTCAGGGATTTTGCACGGACTCGGCGCTGGTCCGCATCGCCGCCTTGCGCAGGGCCGGAGACAGCCCCGAAATCGCGGCTTTGCCGGTGATGCGACAGATCGTTCTGTCGCTTGCCATCGTGAGCGGGCACGTCGACGCGCTTCTCGGGTTGCCTCCGGAAGAGTGTGAGCTCAAGATCTCGAGCTTTCTGCTCCATCGGGATGCCCAGATTTACCAAGACTTCGAGACCATGAGCTTGTTCCATCCCGGTCTTCGCGCTCGGCTGTACAGCGACCTGGAAGAGCTCGCGCGCGCTGTGCGGCGAGCGGCGTAATGCCCCCTAGGGTTAAGGACTGCACGAGCGTCGCTACGGGGTCATCGCGTGCATCGCCTCGAGCGGCGTGTAAATGGTGATGTCCGCCAGGCTGAGCGATAGGTTGAGCCGGGCCCTTGATCCCGTAGTCGACTACGGACCCACACTACGGGCATGGACACGAATGGCCGCACGATCGGCAAGCTCGCGCGCGACGCGGGCATCCACGTCGAGACGATCCGCTACTACGAGCAACGCGGGCTCTTGAAGCAGCCACGCCGCAGCCAAGGTTGGCGGCGCTGCGAAGGGACGCGGCGTGCCCCGCGTGCGTGTCGGAGTCCTCAACCCAAACCGCATGAGAAAGAGGGCCGTGCAACCCAGCGAGGCTGGACTCACGTCACGCATACGCGCGAAGGTACGCGTCGAAGAGCAGCGGTGCGAGCGCTTTCATCTTGCGACGCGCGTCCACCCTTTCGTCGAGCGTGCGACCGGCGCGCTCGCACGCGATGAACTCGACGAACGCGCGCGGCCGGGCTGGATCTGGCGACTCTGGGCTCAGACCCGGTAACGCGGGGTGCGGCAGCGGGAAGATCCGTTCGACGATACCGACAGCGGGTATCCATCCGGCTACCGGTTCGTCGAGATCGTACTCGTGTCGAGCCAGATCGGCGAGGCGAGCCACCGCGGGATCTGCAAGGCGGTCGAGCGGAATTGCCGCTGGGTCATCCATGAAAGCTCGGAGGTATTCCCTTCTCGCGGACTCTCCTTCGCCGCTCATATAGAGCGCGTCGGCGAGGACGGCCCGTGCGCGTCCATCGCTCGTCGCAGCTGCTAGAGCTACTCGCGAGGCCTGGATCGCACGCGCAGACTGGCCTGCCGCGAGCCAATGGAAGCCGATGGGCTCACCGGCGACGTAGGCCTGACCCGGTTCCAGTTCGGCGAGCTCGGCGATGCGGAAATGCCAAGCCGGAAGCATGTCTTCCGGAACATCGCTACGGATTTCGATGAGCGCATCGAGTTCGACGCAGTCGCCGGCGGCGGCATCCCGCCGGGCGCGAAGGCGCCGTACTAAATCGCAAAGAGCTTGCGCGCTTCGATCCCCGGTGAAGATTCCGATATGTGCGAGCAGGGCAGCTTCGGCGCGGTCTAGATCGAAACGCCCAAGCGCTCGACGGGCGGTCGCGAGGTGGGAGGTTTCCACGTCGAAGAGGCCGAGCTGCTCCATTGCTTGGATTGCTTGCCACACCCCCGAGCACTACGGCAGGGTCATGCACTGAAGAATCGGCACGCCACTGCCGTCACGGCCCGTCTCGGCACAGTAACCCTGGCAGCAATCCGATCGGGTCTGACACGAGAATCCCGGTGGTCCGCACGCGTCGATGATTCCGACCGGGCGGCCGTTTCCAGATGCAAGCTCCTGGCCATCGAGATAAAAGGCGGGGTGACTCGGATCGACTCGGTTCGGGTAATCGATGTCGATGGCGCTCACCCAGATCTTTTTGCGAGGCGTATTGGCAGCAAATCGGTCGATCCCGCCGAGCCCCCCGGACCAGATGGTGTTTCCGTAAGAACGCCGGCTGACGAACAGCACCCAGTAGTAACCGCCGACGGCTCCCGTAAGAGCGCTCGGCTGGTAATTCACATCCCCGTCTTGGGTCACTCCGTACGGCAAATAGAGACTGCCCAAATCGTCATAGCCGTTCAGCGCATTCAAATCTTTCTGGAGGTTGCCGCTTTGCAGATCGATCATTCGAATATTTGCGTTCCTCGAGAGGGTTTCCCAGCTGCCGCCTCGGTGATACAGGATCGCGTTTCCGTCCGGCAGAAACGACGGCCAAGCGACCCACTCAGTATTCGCCGTGGCTGTGATCACGTCCGTCGCGTTGGAAAACACGGGAGGCGTTTGGCTGAGGTCGGTGTCCATCACAGTGAGGATCCAGGAGTAGGCCTTGATACCCTGGTCCCCATTCACATAGGCGAACTTCTTGCCGTCAGGCGAGAACACGGGCATGTGCTGGTAAAGGGGAGTGAACGTCGGCGTGGTAATGTAATTGTAGGATGATGTATCCACTAGACCAGAAGCGACTACATCATAAAAGAGAACACTCGGCATATTGTGCGAGATGTTCGGGACTCCAGCGCTACCATCCGGCGTAAGCGCAGCGAAATGCCAGAGCGAGCCGGGAACCGCTCCGGCGGGGCGCAGAATGGCGTTGCCAGCCGCATCCAGGTCGTACACTGCGCTGCTGGTGGTGCTGGCGCTGACTCCGACCGCCGCGGATAAGACCCTGCCGTTGGCGGAAATCGAATGGCAGGTTATGCCGCAGGCTGAGTTCGTGAGCAAGGTTGCGGCCTGACCGCCGAACGGAACTCGGATTATGGCTCCAAACCCTGGGTTGGATGCCGGGTTGTACGTATCGTAGTACAGGGCGCCGTGGAGGCTGCCCTGGGCGCTAAGCCATTTTTCGGTGACGGGACCAGTGACGCTGCCCGAGGAGAGCTTGCTCACCGATACGCTGATCCAATCGGTGGCCCCCGCCGAATAAGTGACTCCTTTCCAAACGTCCGGCGGGATCTGGATCTGGAGCGGATTAGACGGACCGTTGAAGGCCTCGTACAAAAAGTGTGGAGCGACGATCTTGAGGTAGCTCGCGCTGGCTGCGCTACCGTCGAGCTGCAAGAGAGGCGGCTGCAGGCCGCGCGGAAACACGGTCTTGTCGTATGGATACAACCATCGAAAGACCGGATCGGCCGACCCACCGGTGAGAAGCTGGGTCATGTCTCCAATGGACACACCATTCGAGTTGGTTTGGCTGAAATCCACGGTAATAGCGCCACTAAAAGTGCTGGTTCCGACCTTGGCCGTCACCATGACCACACCACCCGCGAAGCCATTGGCGCGGAAGACACCGTCCTGCCCGATAGAGCCCACGCCGGTATCGTTCACGATCCAGACCACGTTTTGCGGAATCGCGCCGTCAGTGAGCGTCACCGAGCACTGCGCAGTTTTCGCCGCGCCGGAGACCGTGAGCGAGCTCGGGCTGCACACCACACCTATGCCCCCGCCGTCGAGCCCGCTCGTGGTGCCCGCCGCTCCGCCTGTTGGGCACCACCCGAGCCCGCTGACGCATCGGGATTGCTCATTCCGCCGAAACCGCCACCGAAACTACCGCCGAAACCCCCGCTGTTCATTCCCCCGCTAGTGCTGCCATCCCCAGTCGTCGGGCGGCCACCTGACGCGCCGCTATCGACCGCTCCTCCGCTCCCGGGTATGCCACCGCTCGCTCCCGTTCCATTTGCGCTCGACGAACCACCCCCGCAATCAGCAATCGATAGCGCAGCTAGCAAGGGGCCGATCCACCATCTGCAGATCCACCTTCCTAGGAGTCCCCTCCGTGGGTCCGATGAAGCACTCATGAAACTGCCTCACGCAATATTGCGACCCGACACCCAGCGTATTCACGCAAGACGCTCTGAATGTTCTCACACCATGGAAAACCGTGCAAGCTCGCGTTCAGGGCTTCCGCGTGCGCTTACCACTCGCGGTCGACCGTTGAGTGCGGGTACTTCAGGCGCCGGTGTCGAGCGAGCAGCCCGTCAGGCAGCTGCGAGGTCATCGACAACAATGCCGACGTGGTCCATCCGCCGAATCGTCATTACGCCGTGCTCGTGACCCGCGTCAGCTGGGCGTCTTACGACAGACTCGGCCCCACGGGGCTCGATCCGCACGCGGGGGGGAGGAACAGGCGTCGAGATACCTGGAAACGCTGCAAGTCGCATGTCAGCGCCTCGTGGATTCAAGTGCGCTCGGACGCCGCTGTGAACACATTCGGCCGGGGCTGTGGCGCCGTCAGGCCGGTCGTCACATTTTGTTCTTCCGCCGCTTGGCGACGACGTCTTCGTTTGCCGGATTCTACATTATCGAATGCTGCCTGAGCATCAGCCTACGTGGTCCATCCGCCGAATCGTCATTGGTAGATCCTACTTTCCTTTCCGCCGGTGAGCGAGCGTTTGAGGCCGGTCCAGCGTCGGGCGCCGGCGCCAGGGGCCGCCCTTGGGGGACTAGCGACGGGTGGACTTCGCCCGTGGAGCGCGGGTAGCGTAGGCCGTGGCCTTTCCCGAGTGGTGGGACTGGGAGCTGGAGCTGACGCCGCACGTCGAGAAGCGGATGGAGGATCGCGGCTTCACTGAGGTCGAGCTCAGGGAAATGCTCGAGCGCGCGGCAGCGTTTCGGGCCGACGTCCTCGACGGACGCTTCGTGGTTGAGACTCGTTTTCGGGGCCACAAATGGGAGGTAGTTGTCGAACCGGACGAAGTGGAGCATCTTCTGGTTGTCGTTACCGCGTACGGCGTCGAACCATGAAACACCGCTACCTCGAGGTCACCTTCCGCAAGGGCAAACCATTCGCGGCATACCTTTACTTGCCGCGTACACGTGACGCGCGAGTCGCGCGCACCGTCGACGAGGGCCGTGGAGTCCATG
>DASXTY010000418.1:0-2242 GCA_036505155.1 Polyangiaceae bacterium
GAGCTTGACTCCGCCGACAAGTGGGGCTATTCGCGGCGCTTCCTCCTCCGACCCGGCGCCCATGCCGCTCGAAAGGACCGGAACTCGAACGCCGGGTCCGGTAAACAGGGAGCGTTAGCAAAGCGTCATGAATACCAAACCGGGTGTTATCGGCCGAAAGCTCGGCATGACGCAACTCTTCGCGGACGATGGCACCGTATTGGTCTGCACCGTGGTCCTTGCCCAGAGCCAGGTTGTCAGCAAGCGCACCCAGGAAAAAGACGGCTACAGTGCTCTCCTTCTTTCTGAGGGCGAGCGCCGAGAAAAACGCGTCCGAAAGCCGTTGGCCGGCTTCTTCGGCAAGGCTGGCCTGAAGCCCGGGCGCGCGCTCCGTGAGCTTCGCTGCTCAGCGGAGTACGCCGCAAAGTTCGAAGTCGGTCAAAAGGTGAAGCTTGACGACATCTTTGCCAAGGGCCAATTCGTGGACGTGCAGAGCACCTCCAAAGGGCGCGGTTTCAGCGGCGTAATGCGCCGCTACCACTTCAAAGGTTCGGTTTCCTCCCACGGTGCGCACGAATACAAGCGCCATGGCGGCTCCATTGGAACCAATATGACCCCCGGCCGCACCTTGCCTGGGAAGAAAATGCCCGGCCAACACGGGGCCTCTTTGGTCAGCGTGCTCAGTCAAAAGCTGGTTGGAATCGACACCGATAGCGATCTCTTATTTATCCGCGGCGGCATTCCAGGCCCGCCCGGTGGTCTGGTTCTGGTGCGGCAAGCAGTCAAGCGGCGGGCAACCGCCTCGGCCGGCTGAATTAGGCCACAGCCGCGGAGCCCGTGGCTTTCGAGAAACTGCTTTGTCCCTGGCGCGAAGATCGCGTCTTGTGCGACGACAACGACCTCTTGGTGGTGGACAAACCGGCCGGAATCGCGGTGCACGGCGGTGATGAAACCCTGGCCGATGACGTTGTGACTCGCCTTCGACGGTGGCTCAAACAGCGCGGACGCGATGACTACTTGGGTGTGCACCAGCGGTTGGACAAGGCCGCATCCGGAGCGCTGTTTTTTACGCGCCGGCTGGAGCTCAACCCCGTTGTCGCCGCCGAGATGCAGACGCATCGGATCGAGCAACGGTATGTCGCCGCGGTCGAGATGGGCGCTCTGGAAAGCGAGGGGGTGTTCGAAGATCGTCTGAAAGTGGATCGCGACGGTCGCGCCAGAATCAGCGAGAGCGGCAGCCTGAAAGCCCGAACCCGATACCGTCTCCTCGAGCGGCGCTCGGATCGAGCCCTGGTGGAGCTGTTTCCAGAGACCGGTTGGACGCACCAATTGCGCGCGCAGCTGGCTAGCCGAGGGGCTGCGGTCGCGGGGGACACGCTATATGGGGGCGCCGTGGCAGCTCGACTGATGTTGCACGCCGAGTCGCTCCGCTTGCCGGCGTTGGGTCGTAGCTTTCATGCGGCGCTTCCCGAAGAGCTGAATACCTGGGTTCACCGCCAGGAGCCGGGGCTTGCGTCGCCGCAAGAGTTACGCCGAAAAGTGGCTGATGCGGGCTGCCGGCGAAACCCGCTCCACGCATCGGCGACCGCTTTTCGGCTGGTTAACGATTTGGGCGACGGCGCTCCCGGGCTGTGCATCGACCGCTACGGTGACTTTGCGGTGCTGTCGATTTCCAATGAGGAAGCCTTTCGACGGCGCTTGGAGATCGCCCAAGTCCTGCTGGATTTCGGGGCCAGGGGGGTCTATATCAAAGTGAGACAGCGTGTGGATCTGCGCCGGAGAAATCTCCAGGAATACGCTCCCCAAGAGCCGCTTCTCGGAGAGCGGGCGCCCGATCCGCTGGTGGTTTCAGAAGACGACTTGCGGATGGAAGTGATTCTCGGAGCCGGACTCTCCACCGGGCTGTTCGTCGAGCAGCGGGAAAATCGCCGGCGGCTCAAAAACCTTTCGGCGGGGGCCCGAGTACTGAACCTTTTTTGCTATACGTGCGGGTTCGGCGTGGCGTCGGCGCTGGGCCATGCTTCCAGCACCGTCAACGTCGACCTGTCCGCTCGAGCGCTGGAGCGCGGGCAACGCAACTTCGCGCTCAACGGCATCGATGTCACCCAGCACCGATTCGTGCGCGCCGATGTGCTGGATTGGCTCCTTTCCGCCGGCAAAGACAGGCGCTTCGATCTCATCATCGTGGACCCACCGAGCTTTGCCACAGTTCGAAAAAAAATCTTTCGCGTTTCCTCCGATTTCGAAAAGCTCTTGACCATTT
>DASXTY010000419.1:0-10760 GCA_036505155.1 Polyangiaceae bacterium
CAGTGTAGGAGCTCCACGCGGTCGGCGAGGATCAGGTCCTCGGTGCTCCCGCTGGAGAGGCCGGTGAAGTCGAGGACGCGCTTGGGTACCAAGGAGACTTCTTGTCCTGACACTGGGAGGTCCTTCGGTGTGTTGGGTTCACCTTACCGAAGTATTTTTTGGCGTCAATCGACAAAGTGAGTGGGGCCTAAAGAAATTTCACGTTTTACACGCGAAACGCGTTCTGGATGTTTTACTGGTGTTGATGGGCGGAGTCGCGCGCTTTCACCGCTCGCACCCTCGCACCACGTACGGATTGTCGAGCTGGTTACTCGGCGCCGCAGCGCTAGGCGGTCGAAAGGAACCGCGACAACGTGCTCCCTATGGTCTCGAACGCGACGTCCAAGCGTCCCGCGACACTATCATGACTTGTGCGTGATGATCTCCGCGCGTGACTTGTGTGCTTCGACGAGCATGTCCGTTGCGCACATGGGGTGCGGCACGACCCGGACCTCGAAATAGCCGGCCTGCTTCATGAGAAGGGTGATGTAATCCGGACTGAAACCGCAGCGGTGAGTGTTCTCGGCATAGTCATTGCCACCGAAGATGGTTCCGATGAGGTCATCGTTCCAATGCTTCGCCTCGACGAGCTTCCTTACTTGTTCGAGGAGGTTTGCGGTGATGAAGACCGCGCTGCCGCCGGGCCTCAATATGCGGTGCGTCTCACGGATGAAAGCACGGACTCTCCTCCATGAGATGTGCTCGATTGCGAACTGCGAGAAGACTCCATCGTACGCTGCGGACTCGAGCATACTCAGGGGTTGGTGGAAGTCTGCGACAATGTCCACCGAGGGACCGGCCCTTACGTCAACATTCGGGCGAAACAAGGGCCGCGTACCGCCACCGAGCTCGATGAGCTTGTCTCCTTGAAAAGGAAAAACGTACTGGGTCACCGGATGTAGCCCTGCCAGAGCTCAACGTAGCGACTGCGGACTGCTTCCCAAGTGTACTTTTTTGCCGTTTCTCGTGCGTTGAAGCCCATCTGTGCAATTTTTTCCGGATTTTCTTTGAACCAGCGCAGGTGTTTCGCGATGGCATCCGGGTCACGGCGTGGCACGACGAAGCCATCCTCACCATGTGTCAGAACCTCCGCGCCTCCGGCGCCCTCGGACGCGATGACCGGCCGGCCATGCGCCATGGCCTCGAGGATCGGGATTCCAAACCCCTCGGTGACCGAGGGTTGCACATAAACGGAAATCCGCCGGTACAGGTCTTCTGGTTGGGGAACGCGCCCCATGACTTCGAAACGCCCGCTGCCCGCATTGGCTGAGATTACTGGCGGGAGCTCGTCCGTGCCGTCACCGGCCAAAATCAGGGTGGCGTCTTCGTAGCCGAGGCTGCCCCAAGCCCTGAAGAGGTATGCCAGTCCCTTGTCCGGCCCGTACTGACCTAGATAGCCCGCACAAAACGTGTCCGGGAGCGGCGGAACTTGGTCCGGAATATCCGTCCCGTGCGGTACCACCTCGACATGCTTGCAGCCTTCGGCTTTCAGCTCGATGGCGCTCGCCTGGCTCGGAGCAATGACCAGGTCTGCTCGGCGATACCCTTCGCTGTACAAGGCCCAAATGTGCGGCTCCTTGACGTGGGGAAACGGGTATCCGCCACACAGCATTTCAAACTCCTGAATGGTTTCCTTCCGGCTGTGGGCTGGATTTGTGTAGCTCACCGGTACGCCGAGCATCTTGAGGCAGCGCACGGTCGCGGTGAACACGCCGCTATAAAAATGCACGAGGTCCGGTTTAGAACTTCGATCGGCAAAGTTTCGTGACACCGCGTCCAGGGCGAGATAGTCGTACAGGAATGGGCTAGACGGAAGCTGATAGCGTTCCAGAGCCAGGTCCTTTCCCGAAAGCGTGACCAAATCCAACCCGAGGCTCCGGAGCGCTTCGGATTCCTGGTAACAGACCAAACCTCCCCCGGTGGGTGATCCGACGGTGTCGGCTGTGATGAAAAGGACCGTCATTGTTTTTTCATATCCTGAGTGCTCAGTCTGGGACTTGCATATGACAACTCGCGCACAAGGAGTACGGCTCGAGCACCAGGGAGCTCGGGTCGCCGAGGACGCTACCCACCACGCCAGTGCCGCTCGCATCCAGGCAGCAGGTCGTGATGCGACCGTCGCACAGGATGACCGCCCATCCAGAACGCAGATACTCACAGTGGATTTTCGGTGCGGTCACGTACCAGTCGACCTGGCCCGCCCAGTTGAAGGCGGAAGTCACGGCGGAAGCGTTGACACCGGCGAGAATTCCGTAAGCCTTGGCAAGCTCGACGGCGGGGCCCGCTTTCTCCGGTCTGTGCAGGGAAATGAAGACCAGTGGTCGGTAGCGCTTCACGGCCCGGCACATGGCTTCGTCGAGGAGAAGACCGTTGGTGGCAATTACCAGCGGGCGATCGTCGCCGATTGTTTCGCGGGCGCAGGCCACCATCTCGACGAAACGGGGATGAAGCAGCGACTCGCCAATCCCGGTTAGCGAGAGCTCTCCCTGGGTGCCTCGCCGTACGAAAAACCTTACGACCTCGAGCGACTGCTCGAATACCTCCCACGTCATGTCTTGCTTTTCGCGCGGGAGATTGGGCGAAGGGCAATACGGACAGCGAAGGTTACAGCGTGTTGTCACTTCGATCTGATGAATTTGCTCGACGCGGCGACGATAACTGCCGGTGGCGGACGAGCGCTGCGGAACCACTTCGGGACCGGGCGCCCGAGTCCCACTCGCGGTGCCGCTTGCGGGGCCGCTCGCGGTGCTGTTTACGGCGCCGCTCGCCCCGTGCACCGGCAGACTGCGCAGAGCGGCCATGCCTCACCACCACTGCGAGTCGAATCGCTGCGTTTTTTCTTTTGCGCGCCGCTCGAGCTCGGTGCAAAAATCCTCGGCCGATGCGAAGCGATAGCGCTCGGCGCCGTTCGGTTTCGCTTCGACCTTGTCCGCCTCGACCTGGAAGGCGGCTTCGAAACCTTCGCCCAGCACGCCGAGCGCCTCGGAGTAGTAGGGCAGCGAATCGCGGTTCATGTGGTGCGGCTTGCCGAGGAAGTGTTTTTGATAGAGCTCGACCGTCTCCCGACATCGAGCACGGACTTGTTCGTCGACGAGCCCCCCGTTTTGCTCGAGCGCGTAGCGAACCATGTGGATGTTGTCGCGGAGTATGAAGTGCTTCTGGAGCAGCCGCTCCGGGTAGCGCTGCTGGTCGAGTCTGAGCAGCGGCCGGTTCCGGATGAAGCGCTGCCGCCTCGTGCTTTCGACCAGGTAGCCGACGTGCCCGATGTGGACGTCGCGAAGCACGATGATGGGGCCCGAACCCTGGTCCACGCCGAGCTCGGGATGCTCGTGGATGGCGCCCCAGAAGCGGAGCGCGCGACCCTGGTAAGGGCGGCGGCGGAAGAGTCGCACCGGGATGTCAGCCGGGATGCTGACGTCGCACGCGAAGTGGTGCTGGCGGACGCCGTAGCCCTGGTAGACGTTGTCCCGCAGGTACTTCTCCAGGGCTTGGGCGCCTACCAGTTTTTCGTCGGTATCGATCCAGAGGCACCAGTCGCAAGCGCATGCATCGAGGGCGATATTGCGCGCTCGCTCAAAGCCCTGTGTTTTCGGATCCACCCCGGGAACGATTCGAACCGCGTACTCTGCCGCTATCCGGCTTGCCTCGTGGCTCATGCCGCAGTCGGCCAGCACGATTTCGTCTGCGATATCCTGAATGGAGCGGAGGGTCCAGTGCAGCGTCTCCTCCGAGTCCGGCCCGGCGATGATGGCAACCGAAACGCTCTGGCGGGGGCGCTGAAGCCAAACGTGGCGCTCGAGATCGACTGGAGGCACCGGCTTGTGGTCCGCGCGGTAAGTCCCGATCCACCACCCAAGAGGCTCGCCGCCGAATGGGCTGTCGCCGAAGTGGAACGCCTCCACCTGGAAGTCGGGTTTGCTTTGGAGCATATCGCCGAGGTCGTGGGCATCGAAATGCCACAGATGGCAGCGGTGCGGGTAGGTTCGGTAGGACATGAACTCCCAGGGGCCGAACGGAACCGTGAAATAGACCTTGCCGCCGGGGCGCACCTGCCGCTCGACGCGTTCCAGCACCGCCCAGGGCTCGGGCACGTGCTCCAGCACTTCTTGAAGAAGTGCACAGTCAAACCAAGCGCATGGCACCGCCGGATCGGAAGCCACAGGTTGGGGGTGGTCATGGGTCCACACCGAAAATGTAACGCGCTCGGCAACGCCGAGCTTCGCGGCCCACGTGGTGGCCATCTCCACTCCAAAGCGATCGATGTCGGCGCCGTGGATCCTGAGGTGCGGCAGGCGCTGAGCAAGGTTGATGGCATAGGCTCCATGGCCGCAGCCGTAGTCGAGCACGGTGCCGATCTCGATGTGCTCTCTGAGCCAACTCTCGAGCAACAGGAAACGCGGCTCCTCGGGCGTGGCTTGGTACACGAAGTCATCGTGTCCCGACCCGATGCGCTCGTACTGCTTCCGGTAGCCGTCCGGCTCCTCCATGAAGGTCCACGGCGAGACCAGCTTTTGTAGCTCTTCGGTCTGCGCGACGTTCCCTTGGTCTCCCGCCGTTTGGCTGAGGATTCGCTTGGCGGCCACAATGTCGGAGGTGCGCCAAAAATGGCGGATAAGCCGCTCGGGCGAGTCGTTTGCGCCGCGAATGAGTGGTTCGAATTCCGCGAGCCACTCCCTGGCGACCGCGGACCAGTCGAGTGCCTCGGCGTGAGCCATGCCACGGGCGCTCGCTGCACCCCAAGCGGCGTCATCGTTGACGAGCTCGAGAACGCGCTCCGTAAATTCTTTGGCGTACGCTTCTCGGTCGCTTGGAAGGCTCGGGTCTTTGCCGATGAGCGCGCCGGCGCCCGGAGCGATGGTCTCCGGGAGCGCTCCCATGGCCGTGGTGACGATAGGCAAGCCGGCCGCTTGACACTCCATGGCGCTGATACAGGACACTTCTCGGAAGTTCGAGAGAACGGGAGACGGAGTCGGGTATACGTAGACGCCCGCGGACAGGTAGTGGCCGTAGAGATCGCGCTTGGGGAGGCACCCCACTTGAACCACGCGGTCGCCGAATGCCGCGGCCAGATGATGGCACTCGGCATAAAAAGTGCCCCAGTCTTGGGGTCGATTATCGTAGCTTGCAATGTAAAGGCGCAGATCTTTGTCCTTGGCGACGAGCCTCGGCATGATGTCGCGCAAAAGGAGGTCGAGCCCGCGCTCGGGCCGTGCCGCATAGATGAGCTTCTTCCGGTCGCGCGTGACGCCGCTCCGGCGAAGCTCGTGAAAAAGCGTCAGGTCGATTCCGTTTCTGGAAAGCAAGAACGCGTTCTCGTCGAGCTTGTACACCTCCCGGTACTGCTCGCGCATGTATCGGGAGAGAACGATGACGCGGTCCACGTTCCAGAGCGCGCCGCGAAAGCTCCGGTCCTGGCGCCCGAGCGCGAGGTCGTGACACCAGAGCAGGTTCAGGCGAGCATTGGTGCGCTGAGCGAAGGCATCCGGTTGCCGCTGGACGATGCAGACGTCGTGAGGAGTGACCTTCGCAAAGGCGGGCCACTCCTTGACCGGCGCATAAACCACGCCCTCTCTATCCGTGGACGGACTTCCGGTATTGGAAAAAACCTTTACCCGCGCACCTTGTTGCGCCAGGGCCTTGGCCATGTAGAGCGCTGCGCTTTCCGACCCACCCAGGCTCTTCGTCTCCAGGGTTGCGCCGTCGAACGGCATGCCGGGAGCCAGAATCGAGATGTCGAACCGGTTGAACATGGTCTCCTCCGTTGTCTAAAAACCGTAAAATCCAGATGGCTTTCTGTGAACAACGCGCCCGTTCGGCGAGTGATGCGGAAAGTACTGGAACTCATAGCCCGAGCTCTTGAGCTCCCGCACTGCAGCGACGACCCCGTCGAACTCTCCGTAATCATCGATGATGACGTAGCCTCCCTCCTTCACCAGGTCGTAAAATTTCCTGAAGTCGCCGAACGCGTGCTGGAAGTCGTGGTCACCGTCGATGTAGAGCACGTCGACTTTCTCGCTTACGTGCACTTCCGGCGAAAGCGAATCACCGTAGACGCACTTCCACGTGACGCCGAGCTCGGCACCTTTGCGGCGGTAAAGCTCGCCTGGTCTGCTCGAGTCAACGTCAACCGAGATCAGAGTTGCCGGAAGCCGGTTGGCAAGCGAATACGCAAATGTCATCCCCGAAACGCTTTCGGCTCCGATCCCCACTTCGAGGATGCTCTTCGCCTCCGTTAGCTCTGCAAAGTATCTCAGCAAATTCGCGTAATGAAACGTCTGCCTGGGAAGCGGGGGATTTCGACCCTCGTTGCAATGCCGTTCCAGAAAGGTGAGCCATTCGGCTCGGTTGGAATCAGAAGCGGGGGTCATGTTGCAGGGCTGATTTGGAAATTGCATCTTACGGCTGCGGGCTCGGCAGGAAGGACCGCTCTGCGCTCAGGCTGCGGTTGGTTTGCGCTTTGGCGAGCGCTACCCTGAGCGGCCAGAGCCCGCTCGACTTGCGCACCACGGGCTTACCGTTGAGCGCGTTCGTTGCGCGAGCCGGCACGGCCTTATCGGTCATGAAGAACCATTCGAGCTTTGGGTGAAGCTCGATCAGGCGCTGTGAAAGCTCCTCTCCCGAGCCGTCCGGGAGCACCAGGTTGATGACCGCCAAGCGGGTCTCCGAATCGACCTGGACCAGAGCCTCTTTGCACGAATGCGCGTTGCGAACAGCACAGTCCTGTTGCCTCAACACGAGCCGGGCTCGGGCAAGGAACGCCCGGTCGCCATCCACGAGGAGCACGCGGACGCTCGGGCGCTCCGAGACTGCCACCCGGAGATTTCGCTTGGCCCGCTCGATCTCTTCGAGCGCGCGATCGCAAATTCCGAGCAGTGCTTTCGCCGTCTTCTTGTCCACCGCCAGCAGAGCCTCCGCACCCTCGAATGCTCGCGCAGCCGCGAGCGCTGACAAGGTCTTGTTGATGGAAGGAGTTCTGGGGCGTCCGGTCGCAGGAGGCGCCAGGGCCACCAGGGGTGCAGCGGCATCGCGCATTCGCCGTACGCTCCACCGTTCTTGCTCCGCCCGCTCCAGCAACAACTGCTGTTGACACGGCTCCAGGGGCAGCACTTCGACCAGATGACTGAGGGTCATGAGTTTCGACAGCAAAACTCCCGGAAACCGGCAACAAAGCTCGTGAATTTGCAGCGATTGGTAGAGCTCGGAGCCGCTGATGGGCAGCTCTGGATGGGCTTCGAGTTTTGCGTAAGCGCGATCGCGCGCACCTCGTTTTTGCCAAGCTCCGAGGTCCCCTCCGAACAAGGTATCGACGACGAGCTTTCCGGTCCGATAGGCAATGATCAGGCGATCTTGATAGGTCAGCCCTTTGAGCCCGTGGAGCACATCTCGGATTTTCGTCTCGATTCGGGCGCTCGGGCCTGACCTGACGCTCATGCGACGGTTGTACCCCAGCCGAGCGCCCGCGATGGTTAGGATTGGGTTAGTATGATCGTCAGGGTTGGGTTAGTACCCCGAGCCTCATGGCATAGGGACCATTCCTGTTTGCGGGCTTACATCGGCACCGCGACCCAGAATTCGCGGTTGCCTCCGGCTCCCGGGCTATTCGAGAGCACGCCGCCGACGAGTTGAAATGGCCAGGTTGACGACTGCGGGATGCTGCTTATCCGAAGAGGCTACGCGGTGGGCGGGACTGGTTTTGGTCCCCGCTGATGCGCCCCTTCGCCTGGCTGAGTCCCGGAGCATCAGCGGCGATAAACAGAGAGAAAAAAGTACACGACGAAGTCGATTTTTGTGGACACGTTTCGACATCAGCAGCGGACAAGATCGGCGCCTAGCTCTAAACACCCAGGCTGCGCCGCCTGAGCTGCCTGCCAACGCGTTGATCGGTGCCGGGACATCTCGCGCGCCGATCGACTCCGAGATCACACGCCGGTGAGGCAATCAGGAGCTAGAAAATCTGGATGATATACCCTAGATATGAAACATCTGCGCGATCTGTCCGATGATGAATTGCTCTCTGGACTCGAAAAGCTCGTCTGCTCCCAGCGCGAGCTCACAGCTCGGCTCATCTGCTTGCTCGCTGAGGTCGAAGAGCGCCGCCTCCATCTCAGAGCTGCGTTTTCGAGCATGTTCGAATTTTGCACGGAGAAACTCCGCATGAGTGAGGGCGAAGCCTTCCGCCGCATCACTGCCGCGCGGCTTCTGCGTCGGTTCCCGCTCGTCCATGAGCTGGTCGAAAGCGGATCGGTCCACCTGTCCGCGCTCAGCCTGCTGCGGGACCACCTGACGGATGAGAACCACTTCGAGCTCTTGCGGGAAGCCTCCGGCAAGACCAAGCGCGAGCTGGAGGCTCTGTTGGCAGCGCGGTTTCCTAAATCCGACGCGCCCTCGAGGATACGCAAATTACCGCCACCGAGGGCACCTCAGTGGGACGCCGGGCACGTGCAGAGGCCACCTCTGAGTCCTCTACCGGCATCCAAGCCCGTGAAACCCGTGGAGCCGCTCTGCGCGGCTCGTTACAAGATTCAATTCACCGCCGATGCCGGGCTCAAGGAAAAGCTTGAGCGGGCGCAAAACCTATTGAGCCACGCTAACCCGAGCGGCGAGCTGGCGGTGCTGGTGGAACGGGCGGTGGACTTATTGCTTGCGGATCTGGAAAAGAGAAGGCTCGGCAGGGCTGACCGGCCCGGGCGGGCTCGGTCGGCAAAACGAAAGGCAGGCGGTAACGCGGTCGGTACGGCGAGCGGTCTTCGCGCGGGATGGCATGCAGTGCAGCTTCCAGGAGGCGAGCGGCCGCCGCTGCCAGGCCCGAGCCCTGCTCGAGCTCGACCACGTTCAGGCACAAGCGCTCGGTGGCAGTGGAGAGGCGGGTAATATTCGGGTGCTGTGTAGGGCACACAATCGGCTTCACGCCGAAGAGACCTTCGGCAGACAGCACGTCGAGAAGAAAATTCACTTGCGCCAGAAAAAGTGCCCGCCGCCGAGAGACCAGCCCGGCTCCGCGAGCTGCGCTGACGCACTACCAGAGGGCACCCAAGACAACCTCTTCACTGCCCTGACAAACCTTGGATTTCGCGCAGCGGAGGCGCGCGCTGCGCTCAGCCAAATTAGCCAAGACAAAAGCCGCCTGTCTCCCACAGCGCCGATGGCAGACCTCTTACGTGAAGCTCTACAGTTGCTAACACCGGATGCTCGCGTGTGAAGTTGGCGGCGCCGGCAGCCGCTTCGAGTGACTGACCAAAACCGCTCGCTCCGTAACGCCACAAAGCCCCGGGTGGCAGATGTCGCCACCCGACGCTCACCGCGACGCCGCAAGCGAGTTCGAACAGCAAAGCGTTGAATCAACGGCGACGGGGCTGTTCCCCGCATGCCCTCACGCACCCAAATTACCAAATTTGCTGACAATGCCTGGTATCGCAGGCGCTGGTGCTCCACATGTAGCCGCGCCGCTGAGCGCCATGCACGCATTTGGCGTAGGGTCGGATCGCTTCGCGTAACTGGGAAACGTGCCAGCGCACATTCGAGGCTCTCGGTGCGGCATGGACACGCAGAACGTTTCGTTGGAGGGCGGCAGTCGGCGACCAGCGACCCGTCCGGTCGATGACGTACCAAGCCAAAGCGTATTGGCACTCCGTGAGCCCGTATGCAAACCCATTGATACACACGCTCTGCTCGTCCACGAGTAGCTCGAGCGTCCTCACGGGCTCCGCCACCTTGGGTCTAGCCTTAAACTCCTGGATCTGAATCGTCCCCGCGTGCCGCTCAATCGCACGCTCCACCCGCGTCATCAGCTCCCACGTCGGACCCGCAGCGCATAGAAAATCGTCGGCACCCGCCCTCAGACACGTGGTTGCCAAACGGCCATCGCACATTTCAGGCAAAACCGCGAGCGTTGGGGCCCCCCCCCCCAGTGCCCCCGAGTGAGTCGCACGCGCTCCACCAGCATCTCGCTCGCGCACGCCAGGACCACTGCGTCGACGCGGCGGGTCTCGGGCTTATCCGTCACCACTTCGTAGCCGCTCAAGCGCAACGCCTCTGTCACTCGAAATGAATGGCTTCCAGTTCCTTCTACCAGAATCAACCGATGTCGAACCTGCACTCCCGTCAATTTGGCCATGCGGACACCTCACTTTACGGACACCTCATTTTTCTTGAGCTGCGCTTAGAACCGCGCCTTCAACCCATATCAGATCGCCGAAAAGCGCGCGTGTCAAAACGTTGACTGTCGCAAAACTAACGCATGACTGGACTCGCACTCTGTCCGCGTCGATGCGCAAAGGTGGGCGTGGGTGGGGCTGTGTGCGCAGACCGGGGATGCCCTTACTCAGTGGCTTCCACCGCCCGCCTCGCGCACATGCTTCGCAATCAGTTCGCGAACGGCAGGCACCAGGGGCTTCGGTACCGCGATGAGCGTATCGGCGGCGCCTGCTTCTTTGCACGCCCCTGGCCGATCGCCACCCGCGAGCCGTCGTGTCCGGACCGGTCCTCGCCTGGTCTCGAGAGAACGTCCTCGACTTCTTCTTCGGTGACGGCGTGCCTCTGAATGTGCGGTTGGCCCGTTTCGGGATCCATGTAGAAGCGGACATGCACTGCTTGAAGTGTACCACGCCAACGGGTGCCGCTGCTGAAGGCTCCCGCCGCTGCCGCCGCCCCCGCACCTGGTACCGCTGCCGAGGCTCAAATGGAGAATGTCTGGATAGAGGTCCGAAATAGGTCTATATTTA
>DASXTY010000420.1:0-1741 GCA_036505155.1 Polyangiaceae bacterium
TCGGTTCGCCCAGGGGGCGTGCCCAATACAACGCCTTGTTGGTTGTCGAAGATCCGGCGGCCGAGTATCACAATCGCCCTTACGCGGAGCGCCTCTTGGAATCCGCCGAAGCGGCACTCAAAATGGGCTCGACCAGTGCACAACGCTAGCCGACTTGGATCCTGGATCGCCCTAGCTCTCGTTCTTTTTTCAAAGACAGCCGTCGCAGAGTCGCTTCCAGCAACCGCACCGTCGCTCGCGCAACCGTCACCTGATGTGCAGTCGCCGCCCGCGCCGACCGTTGCACCACCGCCACCTCTACCACCGCCGCCCGCGCAGCCCGGCGCGCCTCCGCTCCAAGGGGCCTCTCCGCCCGCGCCGCCTTCAGCGCAACCCCCCGCGTCTCCTCTCCAGCCCGCGCCATCACAAACTCCACCGCCTGCACCGGCCAGTGCATATTCAGCACCCTATGTCCCTCCTCCTCCCGCCGATACCGGGCCCCGTCCGCAGGGTGTAGAACGACATCTGCGCTTAGTGGGGCAAACCGAACCAGCCTTCGGAGTCTCCCAGGGTTTTTTCTACAACCACCTGGTCGGAGCTCGACTCGATTATCTGTTTACGGAGCGAGTGAGCCTGGGACCTTACATCGGCTACGCAAACCTCAAAGGTCCTGACGGCGGTCGAACCAATAATGTTCTCGTGTACTTGCAGTTCGAATATGCGCACCCGCTGTCCGACAGCGGCGATCTATCCTTGCTGTTTCATTTCGGTAGCGGGTACCTGCCGAAAAACGGTCCCTTCGAGCGCGTGGCGGTCGGCTTCGGGTACTCCGTCTCCAAGGATTTACGCATATCGCTCGACCTCTTCGCGCCCGCGTTCTGGGTGGTCCGCGATGCGACCTCGATTTCTTTGGACATGGCGCTTGAGGTTGCCTATCGGCTGTGATTTTCGATCCGATCGGCACCCGGGTGTTTTGCCTCATTTTTGCCCACGCGACGGTTTTTTCATCCAGCCCCGTTAAAAGGGAAAAGAAGCCGGTTTCGTCCCGGCAAGCAAGGAGTCTTCGACGTGAAGCATGTATGCACTTTGTTCGTATTTTCCGTGACCACTTCCCTGGCCGGCGCGGCGCTGGCGCACCCGGGAAAGCGGTTTGATCTCTTCGACACCAATCAGGACGGTAAGATCTCGCTCCAGGAAGCGCTCGACGGCGCCAAGCGTCGCTTCCAACACCTGGACGCGAACCACGACGGTGCCGTCAGCAAGGACGAAACCCACGATCGCGGCCAAAAGCTCTTCGAAAAGCTGGACACGAACCGAGACGGGAAGGTCACGCTCGCGGAAGCCCAGGCCGGCGTGCGACAGTTTTTCACCAAGTGGGATACCAATAAAGATGGCTTTTTGACCAAGGAGGAAATCAAGCAGGGCTGGCGCGACCACCATAAAGACAAGCACGATGGCAAGCAGAGCTCGAAGGCCAGCAGCGGGTAACCACCGAGCCGGAGGCGGGCTACCATGTGTCGACCCTGGACGACGAGCAACTAATTCAGAAAGTGGCGGGCGGCGATGCGTCGGCTTATCGCGAGCTCGTACTGCGACACGGCGCCCGGTTGCACCACTTCGCGCTCCGGGTCACGGGCAGCGCGGCGGAGGCGGAGGACGTGGTCCAGGAAACCTTCCTTCGCCTCTGGCAACGCGCGCGAGACTACTCGCCCCGCGCGCGAGTGACCACCTGGCTCCATCGCATCGCATTGAACTTGTGCAT
>DASXTY010000421.1:0-2859 GCA_036505155.1 Polyangiaceae bacterium
CCGGTGG
Organism: Polyangiaceae bacterium; assembly: GCA_036505155.1. Lineage (GTDB taxonomy): Bacteria > Myxococcota_A > Polyangia > Polyangiales > Polyangiaceae > DASXTY01. The sequence continues at coordinate 8 of DASXTY010000421.1, forward strand.
CGCTGGCGACAGTGCCGTCTTGGTTAAGGAGGATGGCATCGTCGTAGCCGCGATCGAGGGCTTCGTGGGCGGCGAGCACGCTGTTGGCGTAATGGCCGCTGGCCTTGGCCATGGTGGGGAGCATGGTGTGATGGAACTTCCGCCAGCTCGAGATGGTGACGCGAATGCCGTTGCGGAGCGCGCTTTCGCCCAGAAAGGTGCCGAGCTCGCGCGCGGCGATGAACACGCGCACGGGGCACTCGCGCTTGGGTTTCAAATCGATGGGGCCGTGACCGAAATAGGCCAGGGGTCTCAGGTAGCCGTCCTGGATTCCGTTTTTGCGGATGACCTCGATGGCGCCCCGGATCAATGTTTCGGCGTCGAACGGCATGCGCATTCCATAGAGGCGTGCGGAGGAGAGCAGGCGTTCGATGTGGTCACGCAAGCGCACCAGGGCGACGCCACCCGTGGCCGTTGGATAGCAGCGGATCCCCTCGAACACCGCGGTGCCGTAGTGCAGAGCGTTCGCGTAATAATGCACACTCTGGTGATCCGCTTCGCGAATTTCGCCATCCCACCAAATGAAACGCGCTAGCGTCTGGGTTTGCGAGCGCCGGAGCGGCAGGATGTCGTCCTCGGGCACGCCGGAAAAATTGGGCCATTCGTGATCGAGCGGGGACACTTGAATGTGTGGAGCTTAGCGCGCTCTCGAGCGAGGGCGCACTCTTTGTTGTCTACGCGTCGGCTGGGCATAGTGGTTCAACCTGCGCCCTGCGCCTCGGTGCGCCGGTAGCCTCAGTGCCGAAGGAGAGCGACGACCCAGGCGGCTCCGATCCAAGCGCCGAGCCTTCCTCCGATGCTCGCTGCAAGCGTCACCAGGAGCACGCGCGTGGCGCGATTCCGATACAGACCGCGAAGGCTCAAAACGTCCAGGATGACGCGTTCACGGTCCGAAGCGGTCGGCTTGCGCAACCAGGCTTCGATGAGGCCGGTCAACGTTCCAACGCTGACCAGGGGGCTCAGCGAAGCCACCGGGGCAGCCACGGCAGCGGTTAAGATGCTGAGCGGGCGGGCACCTGCCAATAGGGTGAAGAGCGCGCAAACCACCGAGGTGCAGAGCACCCAGGCGCGGCCCATGGGCACCAAAGTGCCGTGGGTAAAGCCCCAAAGAAACCCACCCAGTACCAACATTGGGATCGCCCACTTCAAGACGATGGACAGGAGGGACGGCGGCGGAATCTTGGTCAGCTCTTCGCGATCCACCGGATGGTTCAAGCTGCGCAACATGCCGGCCACGTGCCCCGCTCCCACCACCGCTACCACGCGGTGCCCGGGAGCTTCGCGCACCATGGACATCAGATACTGGTCGCGTTCGTCGATCAGCGGTTCGCGGACTCCAGGGATCATTTTCGCCAGCTCTTCCAGCATCTCGGAAATGGTGTCGCGCTGTTTCAGCTCCTCCACGCGTTGCTCGGTGATCTCGTCCACCGCGAGGGGCGCCGCCACCAGACCCGTCGACAGTCTGACTTTGTTCCAGAAGGAAATGCTTCGCCAAGTGCGTTTGAGCGTTGCCTCGATATTTCGATCGCAGAGCACCACACGCGCGCCGAGCTTTTCGGCTTGGCGTATTGCTGCCAAGAGCTCGGCCCCCGGCCTGACACCGAGCTTTTCACCGAGCCGGCGCTGGTAAGCCGACAGCGCCAGGCTGGTCACCAGAAACAGGGCTCGCTGGTTGCGGATCACGCTGAATAGGTCGAGCTTCCGCCAGCTCGTCGGATCGACCAGCGCTTCATAACGTGTCGCATCGAGCTCCACGCATACCGTTTCGGGGCGGAGCTCGGAGATCACTCGCTCCACTTCTTCCACACTGCGCTGGGAGATGTGGGCCGTGCCCACGATGGTGATTTCACGCCCCTGGTGCTCGAGCTTCACGACATGGCCGGACTCCGCCATCGCCGCACGCTAGCGCAAAACGAGGTAGGCTCGCCCGATGTTTTCCCAGCGAAGCGCCATCGCGCGCCAGCTGAATCGGCTGACCATTGCGCTCGAGCGCCGGCGAAACGCCGGCCTTCGGATTATCGACCTGTCGGTGTCGAACCCCACACAGGTGGGTGTGGATTACGACCGGCTCGCCATCGTGGACGCCTTCATCAACGCGCAAACACTGCGTTACGAGCCGGAGCCGCTCGGTCTTCCCGTAGCGCGGGAAGCGGTAGCGGCGCACTACCGTGAGCTCGGCGTCGAGCTCGGCTCCGAGCGTGTGGTGGTGACTGCCAGCACCAGCGAAGCGTATAGCTTATTGTTCAAGCTGCTCTGCGATCCGGGAGACGAGATATTGACCCCGCGCCCGAGCTACCCGCTCTTGGAGCATTTGGCTCGGTTCGACCATGTTCGCGCCGTCCCCTACCAGCTCGCTTACGATGGATCTTGGTACCTGGACTTCGATTCCGTCGAGCGGGCGAGGACCCAGCGAACGCGCGCCATTTTGGTGGTGAGCCCCAACAATCCCACCGGCTCTTACCTGAAGCGCGACGACCTTGCCCGGCTTTCTCACTTTGGGCTTCCGCTCATCTCCGACGAAGTGTTCGCAAGCTACCCTTTGACCCAGGACCCGCACCGGGTTCGAAGCGCGCTCGAACTGGACGGTGTCCTGGTCTTCGCTCTCGGGGGTCTGTCCAAGCTCGCCGCGCTGCCGCAGTTCAAGCTCGGTTGGATAGGTGTCGGAGGGCCGAAAGCTCTGGTTGAGGAAGCCCTTGGCCGAATCGAGCTCATTGCGGATGCGTACCTGACTGCGGCCCCGCCGCTTCAGTTGGCTTTGCCCGCATTAATGGACAGCCGCGGGGTGGCGCATGCCGCCATTTCAGCGCGATTGA
>DASXTY010000422.1:0-2095 GCA_036505155.1 Polyangiaceae bacterium
GGTGTAGCTATAGGTGTCCTCGGGGTAACAGGGGTGGCTCTCGTCGATGGGAACCGCCTGCAAAGGGAAGGGCGTGTTGCTGATCCGGTAGCCATGTCCGAGCGCGCAGTTGCTGCCGGCCATGACGAAGACTTTCACATCCGAAGCCACCGCGGCCTGCAAAAGGTAATAGGTGCCGAGCATGTTGGTTTTGAATGTCGCATCGAAGGGAATGCCGGCTGCTTCGGCCTGTTTGCGTTCCTGCGGATGATCGGTCGGCCACGCCATGGCGCCAAAGTGCTGGATGGCTTCGACCCCGGATACCGCGCGCTGACAATCGGCAAAGCGATTCAAATCGCCCTGGATCCAAGGCAGCCCGGAAAACTCAGGAGCCGGACGGGTGCGTGACATGAGCACTGGCTGGTGCGGTCCGGCGAGCTCTCGCACTACGTATTTGCCAACCTCGCCGCTGGCGCCGGTGATGAGCACCTTCATGGTGGTCCCGAGCAAGACCTAGGAGCGCTCCGCAAGCAAACGATCCAGCTCTTTTACCCAGCGAACGGACAGATCGGCGTACACTGGCGTAGAGGCGGGGTTCGGCGCCACCCGCAGGTCTGGATCGGGCGCTGCAAACTTCGCGTAGAGCTCCTGCCAGTCCGCGCCTTCGACGGCTTGAGCGGCGCGCAGCGCGCCACCGAGGGCGGAGGAGTTCCCGACCGAGAGCGTTCGCACCTCAGCCTGGAACACGTCCGCCAACACCTGTAAAATCGCCCGGTTTCGAGAAGCGCCCCCGGTGACCAACAAGGTGGTGGGCGCCTCGCCGATCCAGTCGGAATGGTGGCGCAAGGACACCGCCTGCGCTTCCACGATCGCGCGGGCCGCCGCGCGAGGGTCGCGGCCGGAAGTGAAGTCGGCGTTGCCGAAGTAGCGCACTTCCGGCTTCAGCATTCGAGGTACGGTCTCTGGAACGAAATAGGGAAGCATGAAATTGCCGTTGTTCCCGGTCGGCGTGTCCAGGATGGCCCTGGAGAAATCCTCCCAGCTGAGCTGGAATTTTTTGGTGATTTCCTCGCGAGCCAAAGAACCGTTGGTGAAGCAAATGAGGCTCATGAAGCCGCCAGCGGGGTTTCCGAACACATGGCCGTAACCGTGCGGGTCGGTGAGCGGCCTGCTCATGGCGGCACACACCACATCGCTGGTGCCCAGGCTCACTACCAGCGTACCCGGCTGACTGGCGCCCATTCCGATCAAGCTGCTCGGATTGTCTCCCGAAAAAGCGATCACCGGCGTCCCCGGTGAAAAGCCATACTTTTCGACGAAGTAACCGGCGAGCGGACCCACTGGCGTAACGGACGGTTTGGGTGGAGGGAGCTTCGAACCGAGCTCGGGGGCCGTCGCTTGGAGCATGCGCTCGCTCCAGGTCTCCGATTCCAGATCCAACAGATTCATGCCCGCGCCATCGCCATAATCGATGGGCGCGGATTGCGCCGCCAGCACCGAGGCCATGAAGGAGCTCACCAGGTGAATCTCACCGGTGGCGCGATAGGCGTCGGGCTCTTGACGATAGAATCTTCGGATCTGCGGTCCTGTGAAACGCTCGATGGTTCGCGAGCCGGTGATCCGAGTCACGGTCGCACTTCCTCCGACCGCATCCGCGATTTGCGCGCATTCCGCGCCGGTCGAGCTGTCCATCCAAATTGGGGAAGTGGGCCGGCTGAGCAATGGGCGCACCTGTTCGCGCAGGGGACGATCCGGCGACCATCCGGCGGCGAGCTTCGAAATCGGCGCTTTCAGGTACACGGAGCCGTGCTGCTGGCCGGCTCCGCTGACGCCGCGGATCTGCCCAAGGTCGAAGCCGCTCTTTTGGATCCGTTCCAGCACCAGATCCATGGCGTCCAGCCACATGAGCGGGTCGGAGTGTTTCACATTGGGATCGGGGTTTAGCAAGAAACCGTTGGGCGAGTTGTATTGCGGCAGGTCTTTTCCAAAGTTGACGCTGATGTCGAGCGCGACCTTGCCGCTTTGGGTCTCGATGACCAAGGCCGAAACGCTTTGCGTGCTGGCATCCAGGCCGAGGTAGTGCGCCATGACATGGTCTCCTTTCTCGAAGAGCTCT
>DASXTY010000423.1:0-6767 GCA_036505155.1 Polyangiaceae bacterium
TCTGGTTACGACTGAGCTATCCCTCAGGCAATTCCCAAAACGCGCAGCAGGATCAACACTACGATAAGAAGCACGACCGCCACGGCCACCATGCTCACACTTCGGGAGCGGCGCCGAACTCCACTGCGCGGAGAAGGCGCCTCAGACACCGCCGTCGGCAGGTCACTGTCTTCCACGCGACGCACGCCACTGTCCGTGGCACTCGCGGCAACCACCTTGAGCAACAAGGCGCCGCGTGACAGCGAGGAGCCCATCGGCGCCAGTCCCCCGAATTCGGGAATTCTCAGAAGCACCGGCGGATCGTGTGCACCTCGCTGCGGCAAGGTGACCCGCACCATTTCCGGTGCTTCGTCGCGGCCGCGCAGGGTGATCGCGCCGGAGCGATCGCAGATATCACATCCGCCCCCTTCACAAACGGCGCAGGTCAAATGGCGCGGAAGACGGAGCTCGATGGCTTCACCGTTCGTGAGCCACTCGGCCGCCACCCGAACCCGATGGAGTACATCGGGACCCCGCTCTGCATCCAGCGCCAACACCCGGCCAAGAACCTTCGTCACCAATTCTAAACTTAGCGCACCGTGAATCCGAATCCTAGACCCAGAAACACCTACATGAACGCACCTCGCCGAGCTATCGCCCTCCAGCATTTACAGTCGCAGCCGAAGGGTGCGCCGCTCTTCGGGTTCCAGAAGCTCGAAGCGCACCGCGTAGGTTCTCGGGCCAATCCGGGCCCCTAGACGCACGTGGATGGGCGGCTCCGCGCCCCCCAAACTCACTAACTCCACCCTTACTGTATATCTGCCCCGAACCGGGTCACCCTGCTCGAGGTAGACGTTTTCCATATTTTGACCGCGGCATTCCCGGTTTCGTCCCGGGCAATCCCGTTCCTTGACCAGACCGCTTCGTCCGACGCGGCCGACTTCCACCATGGCGCCATCGGGATCGGTGACATTCAGGTCGACGTCGGCTTGTGACTCGTCCCAGGCGATTGCGATCTGAATCAATCCGGTGTTCACGCCGCAGCCCTCATCCAAAATCCCGTTGCAGTTGTCGTCTACGGCGTTGAAGCAGCGCTCGGGGCCGGTAGGCGTGCAGGTCTCGAGAACTGCCCCCGGGGACGCTTCGAGCTCGGCGTGGTCGAGGATTTTCCGCTCCGAGGAGGCGCGAGAAGGGGGCCGGCCACAGGCTGAGACGACCCCCAATACGGCTAGCGGAACGCCAAAGGCCAAGAGCCCCGGAGCGCCCACGTCCTTTATCGTTCCGGCTTGGCTTCCACGTCGTCGGGCAACTTCCCCCCGGCCAGAACTTTGGGATTCATGAGCTCGAAATACGCTTGTCGGGCAAGCTCTCCGGCTTCGGTCTTTTCGTCGCGAAGCGCCAAAAGGACTCCGTTTTCCTTCATGAACTTGAGAGCGCGAATTGCTCCTTCGCGCTTGGCTTTATCGTCGCCCTTGGCCATCTGCCAGAGCCGGTAGCGCAGAACGACTCGGGTGAATGAATGGGGTCCGTTGTCGAACTGCAGGTTGTCGAATTGCTTCATCAGCATTGCGGTTGCCCATTCCTGGGGAGTCTGCTGAAGCATCAGATGCGAAATGGCGACGGCATTATCCACCCACTTGAAGATCAGCCCTGACTCGAGGTCCTCGGTCGACCAATAACCGAAGCTTCGATACCAGAGGTCCGCTAGATCGCGGACGGCTTCTTTCGGTTTGTTGGCGAACATAGCGACGGCGCGTGATGCAGTTTCCGGCGGGGCCCCGAGAATCAGCGCCAGCGCCGCGTCGGTCATCAGCGCCTCGTTGGAAAGCATTTCGAAGAGTTTCTTTTCGATTTCTTGGTCGAATCCGCCCTTGGCAATGGCGCGCGCCACCTGGTGGCGAGTTTCCACCGCGGAGTCTTCGGTCATCAGCTTCATGAGCGCCGTTGCGGTGCCCGGAACCGGCCGCTGGATCAGAGCTTCGAGCAGGCACGCTCTTCGAAACTGATCCGACTTGAGCGGGCCCGAATATTTTTCGATTTTCTCGGCGACCGTGATGATGTCGTCTTTGGTCGCCACCCAGGCCAGCGCTGCACAGGCTTCCATGCGCGACTGCTCGTTTTGCTTGGGGTCTTCGATGTATTCGAGCAACGGCTTGAACGCCTTGGGGTCGCGCCACTCGGACATTCCCTGGGACGCGCCCACGCCGAGCGCCCTGAGCGTCATGCCCAAAATGGCAAGCCCGCCTGCCATCAGGCCGTCCATGGTGACGTCGTATTCCTTGGCTTTCGCCTTCAGGCCCTTTTCCATCACCTTCCACGACTGCTCGTCTTTCAGCCATCCCTCGTAACGCAGGGCGCTCTGCGCGACGACCCACTCTTCCGGCATAGGAGGCTGTTGGCCTTCTTTGGGCAGGGGAGTCTTGGGATCCGCCCAGTCGCGGAGGGCTTTGATGTCTTTCTGCGATCCCATGGCCGCCAATGCGCGTAAGCCGTTGGCGTGCGGGGATGGCATTTCGTGAATCCAAAAAATGACGCCGTCTTCCGCCTGATGGCGGATCTCTTCTATCTTTTCGGGATGTAAGAGCGACAGGTCAGCCAGCATTCGCGCGGAGACGACCCGTTCATTGTCGTCCCGCTTGAGCATTTGCTCCCAGTCATATTGGTCGCTGTAAATCTTGAGCGGGTCCATCCGCATTCGATTGGCCATATAGGGCACCGAACGAACATCTCCGATTTCGGCCATGCAAATGGCTGCGCGCGTCAAGTAATGGATGTGAGGCTTGGTCTGGATGTACCCGTACAGGGGATCGCCAGCGCGCATGTCTGCGAGCTGCTCGACCATGTCGAAAATCTGCTTCTTCTGGTACCAGGCGAGCTTTTCGTCCTTGTCGTCGACGCTGTCGAGCGCCATGACCAGGCCCTTGGCGCCAATGCCGTCGCGCAGTGCTTCCAAATATTTGTTGCGGCTGTCCTTGTCGGAGCCCCTGAGCACGGCGAGCAACGCCGGTCGCGCGCGCTCGTCTCCAATCTTACCCAAGCCCGGCGCCGCTTGACGGGCGACTTCGGGGTCCTTGTCCTGAACCAGCTTGATCAGGGTGTCGGTCCAACGAGGTTCCGCATTGCGCGACAAGACCGAAGACACCAGCTGGCGCACCGAAGCGCTGTCGTCGTTGGCCATACTGGCGAGCTTGTCCAAGCTCACCAGACCCACGATCCGGTCTGGATCGAAGGCAACACCCCCACCGAGCCGTTGAACTTTTGACAAGTGACCGAGCCGATAGAGCTTCATCACATCATCGAAAGCGCGCGTTTCTCCCAACACCACAAGCGCCCATGCGGTCTGGGGTCTTGCTCCCGCGCCGGCGGTGGTCAACGCTTTTAGAAGTGCGTCTTTGGCGGGTGCCGCCATGGGCAATCCGTATTCGGCGAGCGCGGTAGCAGCCATGCCTGCCACGCTATCCGCCTTGGCGGAGAGCCCCTGAATGCACAGCTGAACTCCTTCCGGGTCTTTAGCCCAGGCCAGTTGCTTCAGCGCTTCTTCTCGTAAGTAGTCGCTGGCCTCGCTGGTCGCCCATTTTCGCCACCGAGGTATCTGCTCGGCTTTCGGAAGCACGTAGATGGCTTTTTTTTCTGCTTCCGCCTTTTCAACCGTGAGTTTTTCTTCTTCTTGCTTGAAGCCGACCAATAAGAAAGCGACCAGACCCGCTACTGCGAGAATCGCCACGATGATGACTGCGGGATTGAACCGACCCTTTTTGAAATCACCCGAGTCATCGAATCCGCCGCCGGCGGGTGCGCCTGCGGGAGGCCCGGCCGGAAGGTCATCATCGTCCGGAGGGAACTTGGCAAAGTCGACGCGCGGTGGCCCGACATCTGGCTTTCTCCGACCCTTGAGTGGGGGCGGACGATGACCAACGGGATCGGGGTTTAATTGCTGTGAATCGAGCATTAATCCTCCGCGAGCTACGCTAGAAGAGCCCCGCCCCGCTTGTTTGCGCCGTCCGCCTTGGCGGGCCGGCGACGCGGCCAGAGCGAAAGCGACCTTAACTCATGCCAAGGCGCCCGGGGAGTGTCCCCTCATGTTCGATTCGAATACTCACCAGTATGCAGGTAAAAGAAGCGCACGGGGTGAGGGGCCCGTTTGCCGAAGCGCGGTTGGCCGCTAGATAAGGGGGCTTTGACTCCGGCAAGCTCCACCGAACCCGGATCAGACTGGAAGCTTCCGGTTGCGGTCGCGGTCCTGACGACGGCATTGGTCACTTTGCTGTCGCGCTTCTTGCCGGAATCGGCTTCTGCCACGGGAGTGGGACTGGCTTTTTTGACCGTGACCTATTTGGTAGCGCTGCGGTCAGCCGACACGGACCGCGTCCGCCACTACGGACTTTCACTCGGCGGCCTTTTGGAGACAGAACCGCTCGGCGCGCGGAAAATGCTGGTGGCTGGAGTTCGCGCGCTGGGGTGGGCCGCGCTATTTGCCGCCGTCACTTTCCCCGCCTTCTGGGCAGGCTTTTGGTTCTGGTACCGCCCGCAGCACGCCTTTAGCCCTAATTCGGCCCTTTTGCTTTCCGATGAAGCCTGGGGCCAGCTGCTGGTGATCGCGTTGCCGGAAGAAGCGTTCTATCGCGGGTATTTGCAAACAGCGTTTGACGACGTCCTCCGTCATCGCTGGACCTTGCTCGGCGCAAAGGTAGGGCCGAGCCTGCTCCTGTCGAGCGCGCTGTTTGCGCTCGGACACTTGCTGACGGAGCCCAACCTGAGTCGCTTAGCGGTGTTCTTTCCGGCGCTACTTTTTGGCTGGCTCAGAGCGAGAACCGGCGGCATCGGTCCAGCTGTGTTGTTCCACGCGATGTGCAACCTATTTTCCTGGTTCTTGGCGTCGAGTTACGGTCTGCTTTGATCATGTACAGCGGGCTGCTCCCGAGCTACCTGGATTCGCTCGTCCAGCGCGCCCTGGCCGAAGACGTGGGAAGCGGCGATATCACCACGCTGGCAATCGTCGAATCCGAGCAGCGGGCTATCGGTCGAGCCATTGCGCGCGCAGCTTTGGTGGTGTGCGGCGAGCCAATTTTTTCTCGCGTCTTTTACTCGATCGATCCGGGGCTGCGCGTAGAGGCCCTGCTCGACGAAGGCGTCTGGGCGAAAGAAGGTGACGTTTTGTGGTTGGTCGAGGGATCCGCCAGCCCGATTCTGACCGGGGAGCGCACAGCTCTGAACTTTGCCCAGCGCTTAAGCGGAATTGCCACTCTTGCCCGCCGCTTCGTGTCCGAGCTGCCGGATGGCGCCTCGACGCGCATTACGGATACCAGGAAGACCACTCCTGGGCTCAGAGGATTGGAGCGCTATGCGGTGCGCTGCGGAGGAGGTCACAACCACCGCGAGCATCTCGGTTCGGCGGTCCTCATCAAAGACAATCACATCCAGCTCGCCGGCGGCGTCCGAGAGGCTCTTCTGCGTGCGCAAAAAAACGCGCCCCACACCAGCCGCATCGAGGTCGAGGTGGAATCGCTCCAAGCTTTGGACCAAGCGCTCGAAGCCGGTGCTGACCTGGTTCTGCTCGACAATTTCGAGGCGGGTAACATTGCCGAAGCGGTGACGCGGGCGGCCGGGCGCGCGCGGGTCGAGGTTTCCGGAGGAGTCCGTCTAGCCGATGTCTCGAGCTTGGCCCGGGCCGGCGTGGACTACATCAGCGTCGGGGCGCTCACGCATTCTGCGCCAGCCGCGGACATTGCTCTCGAAGTGGAAAACCTCGGAAGCTAAAAACATGTCGGGCCACCCCGCTTTCGACTCGCGTCATTTCGCCGAGCTTCGACGCGCCGCGGGAGTCGGGCTTGGCGACCCGTTCACGGCGTGCGACCAGACAGAATCGACCATGGACGACGCTTTGAGCGCGGCTCGCGCGGGCGCGCCCCACAGCGCCACGTTCTTTGCCGAGCAGCAGACTCGCGGCCGCGGCCGGCGGGGCGACCGCTGGATTTGTGCGCCGCGCGAAGGTTTGACCTTTTCGGTGCTCCTCAGGCCCGCGCACTCGGCGCCGCATTACTCTGCGTTCGGACTGGCAGCGGGGCTTGCCGTTCGCGACGCGGTCGCTCTGTGGATTTCGGAGCCCGCATGGCTCAAGTGGCCCAACGATGTGTTGGCGGCGGGCAAAAAACTCGCCGGTGTTCTGGTGGAAAGCCAATTTCCGTCGGGAGGTGATCCCGGGTGCGAAACGCGCTCGGCGATGGTCGTGGGGATCGGTGTCAACGTGCACACCAGGGAGTTTCCGGAGTCGATCTCCCGAATCGCAACCTCCCTGAACCTTCTGGATGCAGGGGAACTACGCCGCGAAAAGCTGCTGGTGAGCTTGCTGACCGCGCTCGAAAAGCGCTTCAACCAATATGAGAGTTTCGGCTTTTCAGGAATAAGCGAAGACTTCGAGCGCTATGACGCTCTGCGTGATCGTTCCATTTCGGTGGATGGCGAAGCGGGGATGGCGCGAGGCATCGACCCGAGCGGCGCGTTGCGATTCGAAGCTCCGAGCGGAAAGATCCGGCTAGTGCACGGTGGGAGTGTGCTGTCGAGCCCCGGGGATTAGGCTGCGGCGGGAGCGGGGGCGGGGGCAGCGGCTGCAGGCCGGTGGCAGGTGCGGGGGCTGCCGCGGAGTGCAGCAGCGGATGCTGCGGCTGCGGCGGCGGCTGAGAACTTGTCGTCGGGGGATGTGCCTGCTCGACCGCGCACCTTCCATGCCAGCGGGCAAGACATACGGAGAAGCACGGATTGCCCTTGGCTTGGAAGCCGCGCGTGGGTTT
>DASXTY010000424.1:0-6795 GCA_036505155.1 Polyangiaceae bacterium
GTGCTGGAACGAAGGGCTCCACGCGTTGAATTGCAAACCAGCCGGAGCAAAGCCGCCCTCATCGAGACCGGGAGCGCCCCGGCTGCGGCCGAGTGACGTTGCCGCCCGAAACGCGTCGGGCCAATCGCCTCGCCGACGAAACTAGCCCTTACTTATTGCAGCACGCGCACAATCCGGTTGATTGGTACCCGTGGGGACCCGCGGCGCTCGAGCGGGCTCGTGAGCTGGATCGCCCCATTTTGCTCAGCATCGGCTATGCGGCGTGCCATTGGTGTCATGTGATGGAACGCGAGTCATTCGAAAATGACGAGATCGCAGAGCTCATGAATCGCCTCTTCGTTCCGGTCAAGGTGGACCGGGAGGAGCGGCCCGACCTAGACGAAATCTACATGGCTGCCACGGTGGCCATGACCGGGAGCGGCGGGTGGCCGATGACGGTGTTTTTGACTCCCGAACAAACGCCGTTTTACGCGGGCACCTATTTCCCCCCAACCGATGGCTATGGCCGCCCGGGCTTCAGCACCGTGCTCCGGAGGATCGCCGAGCTCTGGCAAAGCGACCGCCAAGCATTGCTCGAGCAAGGCGAGCAGCTACTCGAGCACGTCCGCGCTCAATCGAAGCTGGGAAGGCCAGCGCCGGTCGGCGCCCAAACCATTGCGCGCGCAGCGAATGAGCTTTCGCTGAGCTTCGATGAGCGCTGGGGAGGGTTCGGCCGCGCCCCGAAATTTCCGCCGTGCTCGGCGCTGTTGCTCCTGCTTCGGCATCACCGCCGCTCCGGCGATGAGCATGCGCTCGAGATGGTGCGGACCACCTTGGACGCCATGAAAAATGGGGGGATTTACGACCACATCGGCGGCGGCTTTGCGCGCTACTCCACCGATGAGCGTTGGCTGGTCCCCCACTTCGAGAAGATGCTCTACGACAACGCGCAGCTAGCCGTCACCTACCTCGAGGCGTATCAGGTGACGTCGGATGCCGAATATCGTCGCGTGTCGCGCGAAACATTGGATTACGTCCTTCGCGAGATGCAGGGTAGAGACGGCGGGTTTTATTCAGCCACCGATGCCGACAGCGAGGGCGAAGAGGGAAAATTTTTCGTCTGGCAGAGCAGCGAGCTCTACGAGCTACTGGGTGGAACGGTAGCCGAGCGCTTCTGCCGGTATTACGGGGTCACCGATGCGGGAAACTGGGAGGGCAAAAACGTGCTGCATACGCCGCACTCGGCCGGCGACGTTGCCCTGCAGTTGGGAATCAGCGTCGGCGAGCTCGAGAAGTCTCTGCAGACGGCGCGAGACAAAGTGAGCGCCGCTCGCGCAGGGCGCATTCCTCCCCTGCTCGACGACAAGGTGCTGGCGTCTTGGAACGGTTTGATGGTCGCCGCAATGGCCGAAGGGTATCGGGTGCTCGGGGAAAGTCGATACCTCGAAGGCGCAGAGCGAGCAGCCCGGTATGTGTCGGAGCAAATGGTGCGCCCGGACGGCGGCTTGTATCGGACCGCACGCTCGGGCCGCGCTCATATCCCTGCGTATCTCGAGGATTACGCGTATCTGTGCGATGCTCTGATCACGCTGTACGAAGCGGGCGGGTCGTATCGATGGCTGGCTCGGGCGGTCGAGCTCGCCGAACGGTTGATCGCGGACTTCGGCGATCCCAGCGCCGGGTTTTTCCACACCGCGCACCGCCACGAAGAGCTCCCGGTGCGGGTTCGCGAAGGGCACGATGGAGCGCTGCCGAGCCCCAACGCCGTGGCCGCGAGGGCGCTCGGGCGCTTATCGTTTCATCTGGATCGACCCGAATGGAGAAAGCTCGCAGAGCTTGCCATCTTCGCCTACGGCCGGCCCATGGAGCGTTCCCCGCGCGCTTTCTGCACAGCGTTACAAGTCGTGGACCTCTTGTTGGAAGGACCCGTGGAGCTCGCTTTGGTCGGAGCACGCAGCAATTCGGGATACCAGGCGCTGGAGAGAGAACTAGCAAAACATTACCTGCCTAATCGCATCCAGGCGCATCACGACCCGGTCACGCCCGACGAGTCGCTTCCTCTGCTGCGGGATAAGGCGCTGGTGAACGGCCGCGCCGCGCTGTACGTGTGTCAAAACTTCACCTGCCAGGCCCCGGTCACGGAGCCAAAAGACGTGGCGGCCGCACTCACTCGAAAGATCGAGTCGGGCGCTCGCGACCTGCTGGGGAGCCGTTACTCCGGATCTGCCACTCCTTTTGGCACCCGACAATATGCGGATCAGTTTCAAGCGACGCACGGCACACAAGCTTACGCGGAGCTCGGTAGCACACACCTGGTGGTGTCACGGCTGGGCTTTGGCGGGTATCGGGTGAGCGATGAAAACTCGTCCGCGCGCGACGCGCTCGAAAAAGCGCTACGGAGCGGGGTCAATCTCATCGACACTTCCACCAATTACACGGACGGGAAGAGCGAGCGCCTGATCGGTGAAGTGCTGAGCGAGCTATTCGAGCGCGGGAAGCTCAGCCGCGAGCAAGTGGTCGTCGTTTCGAAGATCGGCTATATCCAGGGCTCGAACTACGCGCTGGTGAGCGAGCGGGAAAAACGGGGAAAGCCACTGACGGAAGTAGTGAAATACGGTGACGGAATTTGGCACTGTATCCATCCCGAGTGGATCGAAGAAGAGCTCGGCCGCTCGCTCGGCCGGCTGCGACTCGAGACCCTAGATTTTTGCCTGCTGCACAACCCCGAATATTTTCTGAGCGACGCCGTCGAGCGGCGCCATCAGGTCTTGGAAGCGGCTCGCGAGCAGTTTTACGCTCGCTTGGCCGCCGCATTCGAGCAGCTGGAAAAGGAAGTGAAACGAGGAAGGATTCTCCACTATGGCGTCTCCAGCAACACCTCGGTTTCTCCGGCACAGGAAGCGGATTCCACTTCGCTCGGCCGAATGCTCGCGCAGGCAGAGCGAGCCGGTGGAAAGTCGCATCATTTTCGGATGCTGGAGCTTCCATTGAATCTTTTGGAAGCCGGCGCGGTACAAAATCGCAATACCGGGCCGGATAACTCGCAGACGGTTCTCGACTGCGCGATCGCCAGCGAGATTGCGGTCTTGGCAAACCGCCCGCTCAACGCCTTTTTTGGCGACTCGCTGTCGAGGCTTGTCGATCCACCGGCTGTGACGCCGGGGCCCCCTTTTGCTGAGCAGCTGGAAAAGGTTCGAGAGCTAGAGACCGAGTTTCGAAAGCACCTCGCGACGGAGCTTCGCCGGGTCTCGCCAAACCTCTCCACCGAAAAAATGTTCGATTGGGGAACGCAGCTCTTGCCGCTGCCCGCTACCCTTCAGAGCTTCGAGCAGTACCGCGAGCTCGAGGCGGCGATCGTGGACCGGGTAGCAGCGCTGGTGCACGCGCTCGACGAGGGCCTCGACGGCGAGCTCGGAGCTCGGTGGTCCGAGTGGCGCGGCCGTTACTTGCCCGAGCTGGAACAACTGCTGGTGTCCATGGGCCGTCCCGCTTCTGAACGGAGTCACCGGCGAGCTCAAGCGATTGAGAGAGCCCTGGAGACGCACTTGCCCGGTGAGCTCAAGGACCTTCCGCTGGCGCAAAAGGCGATGTGGGCGGTGCGGAGCGTGCCCGGCGTGAGCTCCGTTTTGGTCGGGATGCGGCAGTCGAGTTACGTAGAAGAGGCCCTGCGTGTGCTGAATTTGCCGGCCGCGGAGAGCCATGGAGCCCTGTTCTCGGCCGCCCAAGCTGCCCTGCCCGCGTGAACGGGAGCTTGGGGGAGCGACGGGGAGGCCACGCTTGTCGGGGCGCTGGGCCGGTGCAATCCTTGCCATGGGTGAAACGTTCACTTTTGCTTATCGGCGCCGTTGCCGCGCTCTTCGCGGCGTGCGGTCGAGCAGAGCTCGAAGACTTGGGCTGGGATGTGGGCGCAGAGGACAGCGGGCTAGGCGCCACAGCGGGTGTAGCGGGGAGGGGGGGTAGCGTCGCACGAGGAGGAAGTGGAGGTACTGCTGCGCGCGGGGGAACGGGAGCACGCGGGGGCGCCGGCGGAACTGGAGGGCTTGGCTTTGGAGGTGTCGGCGGAAGGGGCGGAACCGGTGGCTTCGGTGCGTTCGGAGGGTTTGGCGGCTGCAGCGGCAGGATGGGCCTTGGTGGTGGAGGGCCCTTGTGCCGGGGAGCGGGCAGCCTCTGCGTCGCCGCTGCAGACTGCTGTTCGTTTCTCTGCACGATTCCAGTGGGGGCTTGCACCGGCATTTGCACTATTGGTAGCGGCGGAACGGGAGGATTCGCCGGCGCCGGGGGTTCCTTCGGTGGGCGCGGCGGCACGGGCGGCACTGGAGGTTCCTTTGGCGGGAGCGGCGGAACCGGCGGCGCCCCGTCCTGCGGCAACGGTATCGTCGAATCCGGCGAGCAGTGCGACCTGGGCGCATCGAACCAAGACCGGCCCGCGCTTCGAATCGGACAGGGCGGCTGGACAATGGCGGTGACACCCGTCGACAGAGTGGTGAGCGCCCAGCAGTTCTATAGCTATAGCTCCGCGAGCAGCCACACCGGCTTCGAAGTGGCGGGCTACAGCCGCATCCTCCTCTACCGAGATCGCACTACTGGACTACTGAGCCTCATTACCTTTCACGGCGTCGACTTCGATTCAACGGGGCAATCGCAGCCGCCAACAGCTTTCAGCCAAACCTTCGATGGCCTGCCTCTGACCAGCGTGGTCGTATTGAGCGACGATCCTGGGGAGCTCCTCAAATTGTCGACCACTTCCGCGCGGGGCCAATGGCAATTTGTTAGAAACTCGGACGGCGGCATTATTGGCGGCTTGCCGCTCCCGGGAAGCTGGTCGATTTCAGTCAACGTCACCCTAAACTCCGGCGGCATTCGAAGCTGGGAGTATCTGGACGGTGGGGGAACTCTCGCGACCCTCGATCTCGGAACTACACTGGTGATCGAAGCATTTGACTCGCCGGCGCGGTGCCGGAAGAGCCGCTGGCCGGGGGATCGGTTGGGTTGCACCATTCCTTTCTGCGGCGACGCGATTTTGGACGGCGGCGAAGTGTGCGACGACGGCAATCGAATCGGCGGCGACGGCTGCTCGGCTGACTGCAAGTCCCTCAACTGACCGCGCCGACCGCCGGTGCGCTGGACGAGCTTGGGGAGCGCAAGGTCGGCGTCGCCACGCTGAGAACATTGGCCCGGAGAAAATCTTGGACTCTCGAGAGCTCAGCCCGCAGCTCTCGGATGCGGGACACGAGCTGGCTGTCCTTCCGCTTTTCGACGCTGTGCAAAAGCTCGGACGCCTGGTCCGCCATGCGCACTGCCCCAAAATTTCCGCATGCGCCCTTTACCGCATGCGCCTGACGCCGCAGCTCTTCCCAGTTGGGGGGCTCCGCCGCGAGCGCCAGCGTGGCAAGCCGCTCCGCGACGTCGCTCAGGAATATTTGCGAAAGCTCGACGATCATCTCTCTGGTGCCGCCGTCGTCGAGCAGAGCCTGCAGGCGGCTGGTGTCCACCGGAACACGGAGCTGCTCCGCGCTCGCCGGCTTTCGACGCTTCCCGCGACCGGATCGCGGCTTCGAAGAAGGAGCCGCCGCGGACGCCGGCTCCGCCTCCACGATCCGGACCGGCTCGGGATCCAGCCATCTTTGTACGACAACCCGCAGATCCGCCACTGAAAACGGCTTGGCCACGTATTCGTCGGCGCCTGCCGCCAGGCATTTTTCTCGATCGCCGCTCATTGCGCTCGCCGTAAGGGCAATGATGGGAATGCGCCCCCCGGCAGGCTCCCGCACGCGGATTTGTCGCGTGGCTTCGAGCCCATCGGTATCCGGCATTTGGTAGTCCATGAGCACCAAATGATAACTGCCGGTGAGCGCCGCACTGACCGCTTGCTGGCCCGTGGTCACCACATCCACTTTGCAAGGCAAGCTATGGAGGACTTGGGTGACCAGGACTTGGTTGAAGGGGTTATCTTCGGCCAGGAGCACGCGGCGAAGCGGCGCGCGAGCGCCCGAGCGACGTCCGGAAGCGGCGCTCTCGTCGGCGCCTTTACTGCTTCGGCTGAGCGGCAACGTAAACCAGAAGAGGCTGCCTCCGCTGCTGGCGGGCTCGAATCCGATGCTCCCGCCCATGAGCTCGACCAGCTGTTTGGCGATGACGAGCCCTAGCCCGGTTCCGCCGTGGCGCCGGGTCGTCGATGGATCGCCCCAACTGAAGGGTTGAAACAGCCGGTCTGCGGCTTCCTTTGCGATTCCCATCCCCGAGTCGCGCACCTCAAACCGCACGCTGTGAGGTGCCATCTCTGCGCGCTTACTCGCAGCTTTGGGGCGTGCGGTCGACTTTGCAGCCGCTCTATGTGCGCCGCTTTTGTCGGCGCGTCCGTGGATCCGGACAAAACCGCGCTCAGTGAATTTTACCGCGTTGGAAACCAGATTGGAGATGATTTTAGCAATCCGTCGCGCATCCCCCGATACCCAACGGGGGAGCTCCGGATCCAACTGCACTTCATAAGCGAGCCCCTTGGAGGCGGCCAGCGACAACAATGGACTACATGTCGTGCGCACCAGGTCCACAAGATCGAAGTCCTCCAAGGCGAGCTCGAGTCGACCGCTTTCATTTTTCGAATATTCGAGAATATCGTTGATGATTCCCAGAAGCTGCGTGCTCGAACCATGAATGGTCTCGACCAGCTGATGCTGATCCGGCTCGAGCGCGTTTTCCATCAAGAGTTCGCTATTCCCGAGCACGACGGTGAGTGGAGTGCGAAGCTCGTGGCTCATGTTCGCCAAAAACGCGTCCTTCGCCACCATCGAAGTTTCCGCCTGCACCTTTGCCCAC
>DASXTY010000425.1:0-25277 GCA_036505155.1 Polyangiaceae bacterium
CGACACTCGGGCGGTGGCATCGTTACGACAGAGTTGCAACAGCGTTTGACCCGCATTCCGCAGCCCTTCGGGCGCGCCACCGGTGAGCAGAATGCCGCGCCGGTCACTGCGGATCGCGTACCACTCCCCAAAAGGTGGCAAAAAGCCTTGGGGCTTCAGCGCTCCCGGCCGCCCGAGCAGCTCGAGTCGGATGAATCTGCCATCGGACATTTCAAGCTCCCCGTGCACCCGGCGAGTTCGAATTCCGAAACGCTGCTTGAGCTCACCTTCGAGCCACTTTGCGACGACCAGCTCCTCCTCGGTAGGGTAACGGGTCAGAGCAATGGCCACGCCGCTCGTGAGCTCGGTTTCGCCCTGCAGCAGACGCACTCGCTTTGGTTTGGGCAAGAGCCCGGAAAGCGCGCGCATGCCGGCTCTTAGCTGCTGAGGCGGGCAAACGCCGCGAGCAGCTCTTGTGGCACTGCGCTCCGGCTGAAGGTGGCGGGGTCGACGAATACATGCACGGTTTGTCCCACCGCCACCACCTCGTTCCCGCGCGCAACCCGATACCCCACGGTCACTTCGCTCGCCTCGACGTGCACCCTGACCACTGCGATGTCGATGATGTCGGCGTACCTCAGCGGCCGAAAGTAGTCGGCTTCGGCGTGCCGCAGTGGGGCGGCCCACTCGGAGTGCGTCAAGGCCCGGGACAAAGGACGGTCGGTCGCTTCCAAAAAACCGGCGTAAGCATCGTGAAAATACGTAAAAAAGGTGGCGAAGAAGACGATACCGGCGGCGTCAACTTCTTGAAAACGCACGGTGCGCCGCTCGACGAACGCGCCGGGCGTGAGCTCGGTCAAAGCCTGGCGCTCGAAGCGATACACGGCCGCGAGTTAGCCAGTCCGAAGCGCAGCTTGCAAGGTTGTAGGACTGGCCCGGCCGATTTTTTCGAGCGTGTTAAGCTGTGCTCCCGACCCCTGTCCTGCCGGAAAACCACTATCGCTCCCATGAGGCGTCCTTCACTGCGCCCAGCTAGCACCGCCCGAATGATGCTACACGGCGCAGTCCTCTTGGCGGGGGCAGCCCCAGCCCGCGCTGCCGCCCAAACCGCGCCGACGAGTCCGCTCCGCGTGGAAATCGGCGGTGGCGCGTTGACACGCAGCTGGGTGTTCCAGCCCCGTCGCAGAGTCACGGACAATCAGCCGGAGTTTACCCTGAGCCCTGCGCCACTGGCTTTCGGGTCCATCGAATATTACCCGATCGCGCAGTTCGACTCCCGTCCGGAACCGCAAATCGGAATGGTGGGGAGCTACCAGCAGTACGCGCTCTTCACCAAGACAGAAGATATCACCGGTTCGAAAGTGCTTTATGCCATTTCCAGTCGCCAGTGGTTCGTCGGGACCAGGGCCCGGCTGTTTGCGGACCAACACCAGTTCGGCATGGTCACCGGGGTGGGCTCGCACAGTTTCCGGATTGTAAAACCAGCTCCGACCGTCTTTCTGCCACAACGGCGCGAGGTGCCCAATGTGGACTGGAGATATTGGCGGATCGGGCTCGACGCTCGATTGCGTTTCGACCGCGTTCTAATGGGGGCTTCGCTTGGCTATCGCATCGTAACCGACTCCGGAGCCTTCGCGAACGCTGCGGGCGCCGACGGCGACCTTTCGATGGGCTATGTTATCTGGCACAAGGTCGAGCTGCGCGTCGGCGCGTCGCTAGTTCGCTACGCGCTTGCCGAGCAGCCTTTCGCGTCCAAAGACGGGATCGACCTGTATTTTTCTGGTTGGGGGGCGCTGTCCTGGGAGCTCTAGGCGGCCGCGGAGCGGCCGGGGGGAGGCTCGGCGAAACCGAGGGGGCGCTGCCGCGCCCCCACTTAAGAAGACTAGTGCCGCGATGCGCGGCCAAGCCGCGCGTGCGAAGCACCCATCGTTTCGATGGAATCGCGGCACTAGCCAAGCTTTGCCGTGTCGCATTCCACCGGGGAACGGAGCGTATAGATTACTTTAAGTATTATGCGTAAGTAGCTAATTGATCTAGATTTTTAGTGATATAGCTGACGTTTTAGCGGGCCGCGTAAATCCACTTTGCGAGAATGTTTCAGCGAGGCTTTCGAAAACGCGTTTCGCGCCATCGACAGTCGCTCTTTGATGTTTCGAATTCGGAGGACAGCAGCTTTTTATGCAGCGCGGTCCCCGCTATGCTACGCGCCGGGTCATGCGTTTGCGTTGGATTTGGGTCGCTACTTTAGCAGCGTGTCTCGGGGCTCCTGCGGTCGCTTCGGGTCACGAACGTGTTCACGTCGTCAGCTCTGGACAGACGTTGATCAAGATCGCCAAGCGTTACAAGGTGTCCGTCGATGCGTTGCGAAACGCCAACGGGCTAAAGCCCAAGGCTGTGCTTCGCCCCGGTCAGCGCTTGATCATCCCAGATGCCGCCGCGCCGAGGCATCACGCGGCGAACGCGCAAACAAAGGGTGAACATCGGCCCGTTAGCAAAGACTCCGGCTCGGCGGGCGTCGCGTCCCCGAAAGAGTCGCCCGCAGCAACGACGGCCGTCGCGGCGCCCGAAGGAGCGAGCAAAGAAAGCCCCGCGGCCGCCAAAGCGGCAGTCGCCGGTTCCGATGGCTCTGATCCCGAGCCTGTCACGACAGCAAAAGCCTCCAACTCCGATGAGGGGCGACAGAATGGAGAAACGGGGACGGGAAGCGGGAAACAGGAAATAAGGAGCGATGAAGCGGGGAGCGGCGAGGCGCGAGCCGCAAAGTCAAACGACCGGCCGAGCGGGACCAACGACGACGAGCCGATGCCGCGAGCTCCGGACATGCAGGTTCTGAAGCTCCCGAGTGGCGGCAGCGCGTATTATTACGAACCGATCGGTCCCGGACGGCTCTCGATGCGGCCGGTTCTCATGTATATGCACGGTCGCGGCGGTCAGCCCGCAAGTGACTGTGCGCGGTGGGCTTCGGTGGCACGCCCGCTGGGTTGGCTGATTTGTCCGCGTGGACCGGGTGCGCGGGGAGAGGGACGAGGGTGGAACAACAGCTGGATTATCGCTCAACGTACGGCAATGAGCGCAATCGAGGCGTTGCGAGACAAATACGGAAAGCGAGTGCAGCTCTACGGAAACACGCTCATGGGTTTCAGCGAGGGCGCGTTTGTCGCCATGAACGTCGGGGTCCGCGAGCCGCACACGTTCAATCGTTGGTTCGTCCTCGCCGCAAACAGCAGCTACTGGGGAGGACCCGGGATTGACCAGCTGGAAATGGCGCGCGAGCGCGTGCGGCGCGTGTACCTCATTACCGGCGAACACGACGAGGTCGTCGAAGGTACGCGACAGGTGCGTTCCTGGTTACGCAAATATGGTGTCACCACCCGCATCACGACGCCGAAAGACTTGGGACATGAGCTTGCTTTAGAGAGCCAACCCGAGCTTTATCGCATGGCGCTCATCTGGCTGCAGAGTGGCGAGGGCGCGTCCGGCGGCAAGGGCCACACGGACAAATCCCATGCGGACAAGTCGCACTCCAAGCACGCGAAAAAAGCGGATCAGCCGAAGGCGCATCCGACAAAAACCGCATCGGCGTCCAAGGCTCGTCCAGTCAAGAGCAAGGCAACTGCCGACAAGTCGGCCGAGGCGAACAAATCGTCCCCGAAGAAGCTGGCATTACAGTGAGCCGCTTCGATCCCTGACCCGCTGATCCCCGTTCTTTAGTGCCACGCCGACGCGGGCTTCACTGCCTGACCCGTGCGATCGTGATCGGCGAGCAAAGCTTCAGCCTTCATGGTGCAGCCGACGCAAGCGGGAAACCGAGTTCCGTGTTTACACTGCACGTAGGTGGCCGACGCCGGGGCGGAAAACTCTCCGGGGTGGATGTGACGCCCGCAGGCAATGCAGTGGATGTGATCGGCTCCGGGGTTTTGCCCTTTTTGGCGATTCGGGTTGAGCTCACGGCGCTCTCGCTTGGTAAGCCTCTTTTGTCGCTTCATTGGGGGCGCCGAAAGAGCTTTTTTTTACGTCCCCTCGATCTGGCTTAGGAGGACCTTGGCTGGCTCGAGCTCTGGGTCTTCGCTGAGCGCCTTGACGGCCAGCACCTTGGCCCGTTTCGAGTCGCCCTTGTTTTGGGCGAGGAGGGCGAGCTGGTAGTGCGCTTCCGCCCTGAGGGTGTGCGGCACCGGCGCCCCCGACTCGTCAGTTCGAAGCATGGTTACCGCGCGAAACGCCCGGGTGGCGGCCTCCTCCTCGCGCATCTCCATGGCCAGTCGTCCCACCTGCATCGCCAGGTTGAAGTTTTTCATGTCGAGGTCGAAGGCCTTGCTGAGTGCCGATAGGGCGTCGCTCAGAAAACCTTCTGCCAGCTGAATCCGGGATACCTCTTGATACACGTCGAGGAGCGCTTTGGAACGCCGCCCGCGGTGCGCTTCGATAGTCTGATTCAGTAAAGTGAGCCCTTCCTCACTGCGCCCCGCGGCGGAATATGCCCGAGCCAGCAGGACGATGCCGTCCATGCTTTCCGGGCTGAGCCCCCGCGCCTCCTCAAGCACCTTCACTGCTTCGTTCACGTCTCCATCCGGGCCAATCAAGAGCTCTCCTGCGCGCAGCAAGCCCTGCAAGCGCCCCGAGACCTCCTTTTCGGCGGCCGCATCTTGGAGCACCAACTGAGCAAGCTCCCGGTTCGCCCCGGTCAGCTCGTACAGCTCGCGAAGCTGTTCTCGCAACCCCGGTCGATTCGGCTCCACCCACACAGCGCGCTCCAGCGCCGCGCGGGCGTCTTCGGGGCGGTCGGCCCTTCGGCAAACCGCTGCAAGCTCAAGCGCCGTATCCACCAGGGCGGCGCCTTCCACTAGCGCCAGGAGCTTCCTGAATGCGGTGCTGGCGGCGGACCAATTCTCCGCGCGGGTTTCCAGATCTGCCAGCTTGCGCAGCGAGTCTCTATCCTTGGGGGCTTGTTTGATCAGCGCGCTGAGCCGCTCGCGCGCCGAATCGACCTGGCCGGTGCTCTCGAGGATATCAGCCAGTCGCAGCGTGGCTCGTCTGCTCACTTCTGAATCCGAGCTTTTTGCCGCCCGCTCGAGCGCTAAAACCAGTTCTTCTGCTCGCTCGCCCTTCGATAGCTGGATTCGTTCCAAATCTGCTAGTGCATCTCGATCGCGGCCAAGCTCCGAATGCAATACCGCACGCTTGCGCAAAAGCGTCGCATTCTGCGGCTCCTTGTCGATAAGATCATTGATGATGGCTAGCGCTCCCTCGGGTTCGCCCGCGTTGCGCTGTGCTTCCACCAACCGTTCCAGCAAGCCGTGATCTCCCGGCCGCGCCTGAATCGCCCGCTGCAAGACGCGCGCAATCGCCTGGTGATCGCTCCGAGTGCGATAACGCTCCAATAGCGCTTCTCGGGTTGGTTCGTCGGCTGGATTCTTGTCGAAGCCGAGCTCGAGGGCCCGCTCGGCGCCTGGTGGATCGAAAAGCTCTTCCCGCAGCGCCACCAGCCGGGCTGCCAGAGCGCTGGCTTCTGCGCCGGTTTCAGATTTCAGCAAGCTCTCCATCGAGTCCGCGACCAGGTCTCGATCCCCGGTGTTCATTGCCAAGCGCAGTACCGCAGAGAGCATCTCGCGGCACGACCGGTCCCACTCCAGCGCTCCACGATATAGGTCCAACGCTTCCCCGGCTCGCTGCTGCTGCTCGAGCAGGGAACCGAGGCGCATGGTGATGGATACGATCGAAGGGATGTCCTGACGGTCCTTGGCGCTGTCCAGCTGCATGGCCAAAAGGTCGGTGAGCTCGTGCTGCCGTCCCAGCTTCTCGAGCACGCCTGAAAACATTACGGCGGCTTCCAGATGAGTCGGGTCGTCTTGCAAGATCTCCTTCAACAAGTCGGCTGCGACGGACTCCGTGCCCGGCTGCTGCAGCAATACTTGCGCCTGTTCCAGGCGTAGTCGGGCACGGGCTTTCGCCGACTCGACCAGCGGGATGGTTTGCTCGATCAACGACACCAGGCGTTCGGTGTTGCCGAGCTTGCGGTACGCCTCGAGCAGCGGCTGCCAGAGTTCGCGATCCGCCGGTTCGCGCTCTAACAGCCCTTCATAAACCTGCGCAGCGCGCTTCCAGTCGCTGATGCCGCCTGCGTCCTGCGCCAATTGCAGCAGCAAGGCTCGACGGTCCTCCGGGGCGACGAACTCGATGGCCTGTTCCCGCAAGTCCAAGGCCTCTTCAATACGGGATCGCTCCGCACACAGATTCGCCAGCTCAATCCGGACCCAGGCGGCGTGGTCTGAGGGCATCTCCGACCGATCCTTGGACAACGCCGATCGTAAGATCGACTCCGCCCGATCCAGGTCGCCCAGCTGGCGAGCCAGCCGCACTCCCTCGCGTGCCGCCGATTGTTGAGCACCAGGCTGCCCCACCACCAGTTCCAAGGCGAGCAGCAGGGCCAAGGTGTCCCCCGTGCCCCGTGCGATTCGCTCTTTTAGCCTGACCGCCCGGGCGTCTTTGGGATCGAAGTGTTCATCCGACTTCAAGAGCTGCGCTGCCCGCTCCATGTCGGCGTTTATTTCCAGCGCCCGCTCCAGCAGCTCGACACCCTGAGCATGGGTCGCCGGGTTCGCGAGGCGAAGTTTGGCCAAGCGGTAAAATGGATCGGCCTCGGCTGCGGTTTCTCCTCCCTCCCTCAGAGCTGCCACGCGCCGCTCCAGAACCTGCGCTTCGGCTTCGGAGTTGCCGATCCAATCATAAACCCGCCCCAAAGCCGACCATGCCTCGGCATCGTTGGGAGACTGCTGTTCCAACTGACGGTGCAGAGCCGTCGCGCCCTCCAGTTTTTTACGTACACTGTCGATTCCGCCCAGGTGCTCCTGATGGATCTGGCCCAAGTCGGCCAACACGCGCACGGCTTCCGCCGCAGGCAAAGCCTGCTCCAGCCTGGCACGCAAAGCTCGCGCCAATAAGCTGAAATTGCCCCGGCTCTTGAGCGCACGCTCCAGTGCACGAGCTTCCCGTGAATTGTCGATGGCGGCTTCGAAGGCCGATTCCACGAATTCCGTAGCCCGAGTGGCATCCTGTTGACGCTCTGCGATTTCGCTCAGGTCCAGCAGGCTTTCGGCGCGGCTGGGAGCGTCGGGATCATCGTCACGCCCCACCACCAGCAGTAGCCCGCGGTACATACGCTCGGCGCGTTCCAGCTGTCCCTCCTCGAGGGCCAGTCGAGCCAGGGCTTGCAAGATACCGGGGTGCGCCGGGTCGATCTTGGTCGCCACATCGAGCTCGGCTAGCGCCTCGGCGCGGCGACCGTTCGCCATGCACACGCGCGCCAGCTGGTAATGCACGATGGCGCGTTGTTTGGGCCGCCGCGAACCGTAACGGCCCACTTGGTCCCGCAAAATTTGAATCGCCTCGTCGAAGCGCTCCGCCTGACGGAGGGCGTCCGACAAGCTGAGCCGGATCTCCGAATTGTCGGGGTCAAGCTCCACTGCCTGCTGGAGCAATGGCACCGCGCTGTTCGGGTCTTCGCGCTGCTTGACATGCAGGCCGGCTGCTTCTCGTAACAATTCGAGGCGCGTCTTGTGGTCGGGGGCGCGCGTCGCTTCTTCGGTGAGCACCGCCGCCAAAGGACCCCACTCGCGGGCTTCACGATACAGCTCAGCCAAACGGGCTCGGACCGCTCCGGCGTCGATTGCGATGTTGGCAACCTGCTCGAGCCGAGCGCGGGCGCGCCGGGGTTCGCCCGCCGCGACGTAGGCGTCCGCCAAGCGCAAGGCGCGCTCCGCCAAGAGCTCACGCGACGTTTGAGCACATAGCCATTCCAGGACCTCCGAGGCTTGCTTGTGTTCGCCTCGTGAGGTGTAGACCCGCGCCAGCGCATCCAGCGCCGCATCGCCGCCCAACCCCGCGCCTTGCCGGTAATCGGCGATCGCGCGCTCTACATCATTCAGTTGTTGCTCGGCGAGCTCGCCGGCGCGCGTCCAGAGCACGGCAGCCCCGGCGAAATCACCCGACTCGGAGCGGCACCCAGCCTGCTGTTCCCAAAGCGCGACAATCTCGGCGGTGAGGCCGCGCTCTTCCAGCAACAGCGCCAGCCGCGTGACCGATGTCGAAGCCACTTCATCCGCTGGATTTTCCGCAAAAATCTCGCGGAAAAGAGCGATCGCCCGGTCGGAATCACCGAGCCGGTCCGAAGACAAACAAGCGGCCTCGCGTTTGAGGTCTCGGCGCCGGCGCAACGGAAACGGCAGATTCGAGCCCCGAAGCAAAAGCTCTACGACGCCGGCATGGCTACCCTCTTCGAGCAGACGCTGCGAAAGCTCCGTCACCGCGAAGTCGGCCGCCCGCGCAGGCCCGCCTTCCGTTCCCGAGCCTTCCTTTTCCCAGGCCTGGACCGCCAGGTCGAGCAGGGTAGAAAAAAGATTTCTGACCAGCTCTTTGTCAGCGTGCGCCAAGGTGGTCACACCGATGGCTTCCTGCCATTCACCCGCGGAGACGAACGCAGCCAACGCTCCCAGCGGGTCGCCAGTGCGGTCTCGACGGAGCTCTCCGAGTCCACACTGCAGAGAAGCCTTGCGCGCCAGGTCTTGCTCGTCCTGCGCCTCCTCGACCATGAGCTCGGCGAGCTCTTGCCAGCGTTGCTCGCCGGTCAATAACGCCACCAGAGCCTGGTAATTTTCCAGGTCTCGGCCATGTTGCGCCCGCACTTTCCGCCAAGCCTCGATGGCAGACGCACGGTCGCGGCGCTGCTCCGCGTGAATACCCGCTATTCGAACGCCGTCGCGACGCGCGGCCTCCGGGTCGGTCGCAATCCGCGCTCGCGACTCGAGCGCCTCAATCAGCTCCACCCAAAGCTGAGCTGTTTCCAGCGCCTCACACAGCCCGTCGAGGGCGGTTCGGTCTTCCGCGTCGTCCGCCAGCCGAGCCCGCCACGATCGAATAGCTCGCCCAGGATCGCGCAGCTCGACAAAGGCGAGGCGCGCGGCTTCTCCCAGGGCGGCGCGCCGCGCGTCCCGATCCCGCTCCAGACCGGCCAGTTGCTCGAGCACCGTGCACCGCTCAGCAATTCGCCCAGCAGTCGCCAGCATATGATCCAGCTCGCGGGCAGCGCCCAGCGCCGTGTCGCGACGCTGGTCAGCCAGCGCGGTCACCCTCAAGAAAAGCTCAATGGCGCGGTCAGGCTCTTCCAGCTCCCGATGCACGCCCGCAGCCTCGCTCAATAGCTCGGCTCGCAAGCCAGCTTGTTCCTGCCGCTCCGCAACTTCCACCAAAATTTCGGCCCTGCGGGGCTGACGCGCAATGGTGTGGGCGAGTTTGGCAAGGAGTTCCCTGTGCTCGACCGCTTCGGGTTCCAGGCCCACCAGCAATGCGACGCTATCAAATGCGCCGGCCTCGTCGTGGAGCTCCTCGAGCCGCACCCGTGTGATCTCGCGCAGGCGTTTGCTGCGTTCCTTGTCATCGTGTGCGGTTTCAACTTCCACCTGCAGCATGCGGACCACGTCCTGCGTGCTCCCGAGCGACTGATAGTGCGCCTTGAGCATGGCTGCGGACCGCTCCCGGACGCTGGCTTTCTTCTTGCGCTTGCCGCCTTTGCCTTCGGTGGCCGGCAGCAACGACTCGCTGGTCTCGGGCCGTGTTACCAGGCGCTCCAGTAGGGCATACGCGTCGGCCGCAGCAGAATCCTGCTCGAGCATGTCCTCGGCCAGCTGGAAAGCCCGCAAAGGTTCGGACAAATCGAGCCACAGCGACGCGATTCGAGCCCGGAGCTCCTGCCGGCGCTCGCCTTCGGCGCGTGCCAGCTGCGTCTGTAATAGCGAGATCAGGGGCTCGGTGCGTCCATGGCGTTCGTACAGCCGTTCCAGCGACGATTCCACACGGGCATCCTGAGGCGCCAAATTGTTTAATTGCTCCAGGTAGCCGATCGCGCGTTCCGCATCCGCAGCGAAATCTTTCGCGGCCATTGCGGCTTCGCGCAAAAGCTCCACTTTCGCGGCGGGCTCGGGGATGCGCTCTAGCGCCCGGTCGT
Organism: Polyangiaceae bacterium; assembly: GCA_036505155.1. Taxonomy (GTDB): domain Bacteria; phylum Myxococcota_A; class Polyangia; order Polyangiales; family Polyangiaceae; genus DASXTY01. Next base: position 9,977 of record DASXTY010000425.1, read on the forward strand.
ACAATCGAAATAGCTCCGCCCACCGGCCGGCTGAGTTGAACGCGAGCTTTAGCCGATCGAAGGCCCAGGTTGCGGCTGGACACAAGCTGAGCACGCGCTCCAGCATGTAGATGACGCGCTCCGGATCTTCGAACCACTCCTCCTGAAATTCGACCATCCGCCGGCCCAAGCTCTCCGCCAAATCCGGGGCCAAATCTTGCTCGATGGCGCGGGCGTAGGCTTCCGCGAGCGGCGCCGGGTGATTCAGCTCGCGGGCGAAACGCTCCGCCGCATCCCATAGCTCCTCGTCCGAGCGCGCCTCCTCGGCGGCACGCAGCGCAATTTCGTAAGAGCCGGCGGGATCATCCGATTTTACTTCCAGCAGTCGCTTCAGCCATCGCCGTCTGGCATCCGCCAGATCGGGAGCGTCGGCCGAAACCGCCAATAGTGCGTTCAACACGCTGGCGCGCTGAGCCGGGTCTTCGTTGGTTTCCACCGCTCGCTCCAGCAGTTCCGCCGCCTGCGCGCGCGACTCCGGAAACCCCAAAGCTCGATTCACGATACGCAACAGCTCCGGGTCGGTGGGGTTGGTGTCGAGCAAAGGAGCGACCACGCTGAGCGCTTCCTCTGGACGTGCCAAGCTGTCGATCATAAGTGACGCCATGCTGAGCTCTACCGAGGTTCGCGTTTCGCCCTCACTGCGTTCTCGCAAAGCCTTCAACGAGGAGAGCGCACCGTCCGCATCCCCTTGGACCGCCCGCAACCGTGCCAGTTCCGCCAGAGCATCGGTGCGCTCCGGGTCGAGCTCAAATACCCGCTGGTAGAGCTGAGTGGCTTGCGCCACGTCGCCGAAAGTTTGCTCTTCTGCTCTAGCCCAAGCCAAAAGCGCGGGGATGGGTTCCGCCGCGTGTTCGGCTTTCCACTTGAACAACCAACGACGATCCTGCTGGCGTTCCGGGGTGGTTTCTCGAGTCGCCAGAAAGCGCTCGAAGGCATCGAGCTCGCTCTGATGATCCGCACGCGCCGACTCCAGAAGCGAGCGGTAGATGGCGGCGACTTCGTCCTGCCGGTCGTCCTCGTTCGACAGCACGCGGGCCTTGCTGAGCTTGAGCTCTCGCGCCCGTTGGCTATCCACTTCGCCCCGCAGCGTCGCATCCACCAGTGCTACGAATGCATTCAGACCGCCAGCGCGCACCGCTTGATCCTCGAGCGCCAACAAGGTCGCGACCAGGTCCCGCTCGGAGCCCACCCGCAATAAGACGCCGAAGGCTTCCGCAATGCTGTCCCAGTCGCCTTGGCGCGCGTAGAGCTCCAGCAAACGCTCCGCAGCCTCACGGTTGTCCGGGGTTACCTCCAGCACGCGCTCGTAGAGTCGTTGCGCGCGCGCCGTATCCGCCGCCAGTCCCTCGCTCAGCCGCGCGCCCCGCATCCAGGCGTCGGCCGCGGCGGCGCTGTTGGCGAGCTGCCATGCCTGAACGTTGCCGAGCCGTTCGAGTAGGCTTGCTTGATCCGCCGGATCGGTGATCCCTGCAAGCCGGCGCTCTAGCACCGCGCGCACGGTCTCCGCGTCGTCGCGTTCCCGAGCCAGTTGCTCCACCGACTCGAGCACATCGTCGGCAAGCTCTTCGGACGCCATGAGCTCCTGGTAATGTCCGAGAGCGCGCGCAGAATCTCCCAGCTCGCCGGCCACTTCCGCCATGCGCAGCACGGCCAGGCTTCGCCGCTCGCGCTCCACGTTGGGAAGTAAGCGAGCTAGCTCGGAATACACCGCTTCCAAGTCGCCGAGCTCGGTAAACGCGTCCACCAACGCTTGATGCGCGGTAAGATCGCGCGGATCTTCTTCCACCGCTCGCCGCCACATTCCAATTGCGGCTTCGGTGTTCCCGAGGTCCTTCCTCAGCAAGCGCGCGCTGGCGTGAAACAGTTCCTTGCGGCGCTTGGAGCTGGGCTCCTGTTCCAGAGCGGCCTGATACAGCGAGAGCCGGTCGGCGGGGCTGCCCTGCTGCGCTAGGAGCTCGTCAATTCGGCTCAAAAGCTCGATGGAAGACGGATCGAATGCGAGCGCCCGGCGGTAAACCTGCACTGCGCGCTCGATGTCGTCCGCGGCAACCAGAGCATCGCCGCAAGCCCGCGCCAGCGCGAGCGTCTCCGGCGTTTCGACCGGATGGTCGCCCATCGCGTTCAGCAGAAGCTGGGCCTGCTTGGTCGGATCGCTAGCCGCCGCACCAAACCGGTTGACTCGCTCGAGCCAGTTCGCAAGCTGCTCCGGCGCGCTGCGCACCGCCTCGGCGAGCCCTTTGCCGGCAAGCTCCAGCGCGCGCTCGGGGTTTCGCACCTCGGTCTCCGCGCGTTCCGCAGCTTCCGCCAGAGCCGTGAGCCGCTCCGATGCTTCGGCCGCCAATTCTCCGCGCACCTCCAGGGTTCTGATCAGTCCCGCGCTGACCCCGTCGCGACGGTAAATAGATTCGAGGATATCCGCCGCCTGCAAGCGGACCTCGCCCGTTGCCAAAAGTTTTTCCACAGCCGCGCGATTCGCCCGGTCATATGGATCGGCGCTGAGCGCCTGCGAGAAGCATTGCAGCGCAGCGCCGGCATCCTCCAAGTGGGAGAGATAAATTTGCGCCAGGCGCGAAAGCAGCGGCGGTCGCTCTTCCGGCGGGCTCAGCTCGATTTCTTGCTTTAGCACGTCGGCGAGCTCTCCCCATTGCTGCTCCTGTTCGAGCAGCCCCATCATTCGTTGGTGAATCTCGCGCGAGGCCCCGTATTTTTTGATGAGATCCCGCCAGGCCCGCAGAGCTGCGCCCGGATCGCGGGTGCGCGTGCTCCTCAGCTCCGCAGCTTTGAACGCGAGCACGCGCGCTTCTTCGGGGTCCCGCGTGCGCTCGGCCCGGTGAGCCAGCACTTCGCCCAAGCCTTCGTGAGATCCAAGAGCCGTGTAGAGCTCCTCGAGCTTGCGCAGCGCTTCATCCGTCCAGGGCGAGCCGACCAGCGCCTTCCAAGCCACGACGGCGCGCGCCGCCTCGGTAGCCTCGGTTTCATAGAGCCGGGTGAGTCGCCGGGCCGCCGCTTGCCGCGCTTCTCGGTCGGGTTCGTGCTTGACCACGAGCTCCAGCGCGTTGACCAGTCCGGCTGTGTCGCCGGCCTTTGCATGGAGCTCTCCCAGCTCGCGAGCCGCCGCGAGCAATGCCTTCTCGTCCTCGGCGGTTTCGATCACCTGTTGAAACGCTGTCTCCGCGCGTTTCACGTCGCCGGTTTTCAAATAAACTATCCCCACGTCTACCCCCACGCGCGCGCGCACGGCCGGGTCGCGACTGGTCTGCAACGCGCGTGACAAGAGCCGCGCTGCTTCCTGGGGTTGGTCCAGCTTCAAGCTCAGCTCGACGAAGCGGCGCCGTAGGTCATCGTCCCCCGGATCCCCGGCTACCACCGGTGCCATTAGCTCGAGCGCACCGGCGGGATCTCCGAGCACATCTTGACGCAAGATCGCCAACCGTCGCTGCACTTCGATCCGCCGCGGCCCACGCACGGACTTGAGCTCCAGGGTCAGGGTGGAAACCGCCCCGTTGACGTTGCCCGATTTTACGTACGCGTCCGAAAGGGCAGCCGCCGCTCGCTGCGCTACGGCCCGATTTTCCAAAAGCGCTTCGGCAACTTGCAGCCCCTGAGGATTTGTCGGCTCAAGCGCCAGCAGCGCTTCCACGTAGGGAAGCGCTCGCGCCGGCTCCTTGATCACAGATACGTACAGGTCGATGAGCTGCTCGCGCGCCAACTTTGCGTATTCCTGCGACGGTGGCGGCTCGCGTTGCAACGACTGCTCCAGCACCTTGGCCGCATCCCGATGTTTTCCTGCTGACAGCAGTCGTCGAACCAGCGACGCGCGCGCGGCTTCGGCGCCCGCATCCACCCGCAGAATTCGCTGATAAACATCCAGGGCTAGATCGTTTTCAATCGTCGGCGCTACCTCCACCAGCTCGGCTGCTCGGCTCAAGAAGAAGAGCTGCTGGTCCCGGTCCTTTTCCGAGGCGCTAGCATCCAGGTAAAGCTTCGCCAGCCTGCCGTGCGCCTCGGTGGCGCTGAGCAAACCCTCCAGGGCGGCGAATGCCTGCGGGTGACCCGGCACCGCGCTCAGCGCGCGTTCCGCATACACCGTGGCTCCGTCCGGATCGCCGAACACTTCGCTGAAAAAAGCCACCGCTTGCAGATACACGAACGCGCGCTGCTCGGCTGGTAGAAGCTTGATGCGTCTGTCCGCGGTGACGTGTTCATATGCGAACGCCAAGTCCGCGACTTTGTCCTCGCGCACGGCGATATCGTGCAGCTGCCGCCATGTCTCCACCGGTTGATGCCCCTTGGCGGCGGCGTTAACCAATATTTCCAGCGCTTCGCTAGCGTTGCTGAGCCCATTTTGCAGAGCTAGCGTGAGATCTTCGACTTTCTGCAGCGACGCGTCGGAACCGCGCTTGCGACCTTCGAGGGTGGGCGGCATTTGGCGGGCCAATGAAGCTATCAGACATCACCGGCCGACGGACAGGTCCCGATGCCGCAACCGAGCCATGAACCGGAAAACTTGCTGAATTCGGCCAAGTTCGGGCCCTTGCCGATGACCCCCGGGGGCCCGCGGCGACACCGGGTCACGTCGAGAAGCGGACCAGAGCGACCGCCAGGTGACGGCTCGAGGCGCGTCGCCTATCCTGGGCGCATGGTCGCCCGGGGGCTGTTCGAGCGCGCCACGCGCAGATTTGCCGCCCATGGAGCGCGTGCTCCGCTGGGTCTGTTGTTGAAGAACATCCGCCGGCGCGTGGCTGAAAGCACCATTCAGCGTTATCAATCCACCACACTGAAATTCGCCGATGCTCTGGAACGCGGTGAGCACAGCGCCCGCATGCAGCTTCGGACGCTGGCCGACCGAGCGCTGGAGGAAATGCGGACCACGGTGGAAGAAGAGGCCGGGCGCGCAGGGTTTCCTCGTAGCTGGGCAGCTTCGGTCGATGACTGGTGGCGACACACCAGCGAAGGGGAATATCTCGACGATCCCTCTCTGGATCAGCACCTCCGAGTAAGAATCCTTCGCGATTTAGACGCGATGAATGACCTCTTCGGCAGTTATTTTATTTTTTTTACTCGTCTGCGGCCGCTGGCGCAGAGCGATCGGCCAACGCGGATTCTAGACTTGGCTGCCGGACACGGCGGATTTGCACTGGCCGTGGCAAAGCTCGGAGCCGGAGCGGGGCTTGAGCTCGAGCTCACGGCCAGCGACATCAAAGGTGAATACCTGGCTCTCGGAGAACCCCGCGCTCAAGAGCTCGGTCTGGGCGTGAAATTCGTGGTGCAAGACGCACTGGATCTATCCAATGTGGATCGACGCTCTTACGACGTTGTAGTGTGCGTGCAGTCGCTGCATCACTTCAGCGCCGGGCAAGTCGCCGTCATGTTCGCGGAAGCGGCGCGTGTGGCCTCGCGCGGTGTGCTGTTCATCGATGGTGCGCGAAGCGCGCTGAACGCTGCGATGGTAACCGGGGTCGGACTCTGTGTGTATCGAAATCGAGCGCTGGCGCACGACATCATGGTATCCTTTCGGCGATTTTTCGTGCCCGAGGAGCTGGAGGTTTTGGCTCGCCTCGGGCGCTGGGGAAGCCGCGCAACCGCCGAGTTTTCGCCCCCCGGCCACTGCGTGCTGGAGCTCCGCAAGGACTGACCCGCCGGCTGCGCGCTCCAGACGGCTGGCGACGCTGCCGGTGCTAGTCTATGGGTATGCGCCCTTCCGAAAATCCGACCGTGGTGCTCCGGCATTGCGATGAGTACGACCCGGAGCGTATTCGAAACATCGTGCGCGAGGGGCTGGAAACGCTGGGACTCCGACCACACGGCCGCACCCTGGTCAAGCCCAACGCGGTACTGTCCGGCCCCATGTTCGCAACCGCGCACACTCGCGCGGAGTTTCTGGAGGGGGTGCTCCTGGCGCTCGGCGATCGCGACCAGGGGCAGGTGACTGAGCTCGCGGTGGGCGAACGATGCGCCATTACCGTGCCCACCCGTTACGCATTCCGACACGCCGGTTTCGAGCCGGTGCTCGAGCGGCTCGGTGTCAAGGCTTATTACTTTGAAGAGACTCCGCAGGTCGAAATCCCCCTTTCTCATCCGAACCGGCTTCGAGATTACATTTTTACACCGGAGCCGGTCGCGCGCGCCGACTTCTTCGTGAATTGCCCCAAGTTCAAGGCTCATCCATGGACCACTGTCACTTTTTCGATGAAAAACTACATCGGAATTCAGGACGACCGTCATCGATTGATCGATCATGACCACGCGTTGAGTCGCAAAGTTGCCGACCTCCAGCACATCGTGCAGCCGGAATTCATCGCCATCGACGGTATCATCGCAGGGCAGGGGCGCATGCTCACCCCCATCCCCTACCCGCTCCAGCTGATTGTCCTCGGTAATAACCAGGTCGCCGTCGATTCGGTCTGCTGCCGTATCGTCGGGATCGATCCCATGGAGGTGGAACACATTCGCTTTGCCCATGAGGATGGGTTCGGACCCAGCGAGCTCAGCCGCATTCAACTCTCCGGCGACATATCCCTGCAAGCGGCTCGTGAGCGCGCCAAAGATTTCCAGGTCGGCCTGGTGCGGGTCGAGAAATATTTCGAGGGTGAAAAAATTAGCGCGTACGCCGGCCCGCCTCCAGGGCACGGCGCGGATGGCTATTGCTGGGGCGGCTGCCCCGGCGCCATCGAAGAGGCGGTCGAGGTGTTGCGCCTCTTCGACCAGCAGTACCAATCGAAAATGAAACGCTTACATGTCGTATTCGGAAGCTACCGGGGACCGCTCGACGCCGCGTACGGCGAAAAAGTGATTTTCGTCGGCGATTGCGTACAGTGGAAAGGACATCTCGGCGATCAACTGGTCGAGATTCGCAGCCTGTACAAAGATCGCGCTACCAAGGACCCGCACCACGCTCAGCACCAGGACATCTACAAAAAGATGCTCAATGTTGCGCAACTGGTGCGGGAGGCCCAACACGAACCGTACGTTCGCTTGCCCGGCTGCCCGGTCAGCGTGGGCGAGCTCATTCTACTGCTGGCGGAGCTCGGAGGCGTAAAAAATCCTTACTTTAGCTATGCGGAGATTCTGCGTTTCAATCGCGCTTATCTCGAATGGCGAGCCAGCACCCTGGCGAAGCGTGTCGCCGGCGAGCCTTACCAAATTGCCGGCGCTGCACACCGCGGCGAAGCGCAACCGGATCTCGGCTGAACGCGATCAGCAAGTCGTTCGTGGGCGGCTACACCTCCGCGATTCCGAAAATCTCTCGGAACCGCCCCCAGTCGGCTTCGGACGCGTATCCCGCCAAACCCACGCGCAAGGAAATGGTGACGTCGTCGCCCCACGGCCACCAGAGCGCATAGGCGACCAGCCGCCCGTGAGCTTCGCTCGAGAGCAGGAACTGGTCGGGACGGATCCCGCCCGTGGTTTGGGCGATGTCGCGCACCGTCGCCGGGGCGCCTGCCAAGTTTTTCATGGTCCATTCGTTGGGCAGGGCCTGCGAGACCACCGCGTGCGCATCGCGCACCAGCTCGACGCCGAAAGACGACGCCGCGCAGGATAATCGATTGTCCCAACTCCAGCCGGCTTTCGGCCAACTGGTGCGGAACTGCCTCAAGCGCTCAAACAAAACATCGGGCGTGCTCATAAGTTACTCACCGCACTCTTCAGCGTAGCCCGGTTTTCTCGCTTGGTGTACGCCTTTATTGCCACGCTTGTGCTATAGCCTGCGCGGCTGAATGAAGCATCGCGAGCTCGATCGAACCCCGGGAGCTTTTCGCCCGGTGCCCCGCACCGGGGTGATTTACGTGGTGGCAGAAGCCGAGCGTGCCGGTTACCGCCTGAACAGTCCGGACTGGTGCAACCTCGGTCAGGGCCAACCCGAAACCGGAACCCTGCCCGGCGCGCCGCCTCGGGTAACCGAGGTGCCCTGCGCCGAAACCGACCTGGAATACGCGCCAGTAGCCGGCCTCTGGGAAGTGCGAGAAGCGGTCGCGGGGCTGTATAACGACCTGTTTCGACGCGGGATGCCCTCCCAGTACAGCGCCAACAACGTGGCCATCTGCGGGGGCGGCCGAGTGTCCATCATGCGGGCTTGCGCGGCCATCGGGCAGATCAACCTCGGACATTTCTTACCTGATTACACCGCCTACGAGGAACTGCTCGGGATCTTTCGCCGATTCACACCTATTCCCATTTTGCTGGATCCGGAGCGCGCTTACGACTTTTCACTCGATCAGCTGCGGCGGGAAATTTTCGGGCGCGGTCTCGGAGCGCTGCTCTTGTCTAACCCATGTAACCCGACGGGAAAGTTGATTGCGGGCCCGGAGCTCGACTCGTGGGTAGCTACCGCTCGCGAGCTCGACTGCACGCTCCTTTTGGATGAATTCTACTCGCATTACATCTGGCGCGCCGGTCCCGAGATCAGCAGCGCTGCCGCGTACGTGGAAGACGTGGAAAAAGATCCGGTCGTGATCTTCGATGGATTGACCAAAAACTGGCGCTACCCCGGCTGGCGCGTGACCTGGACGCTCGGACCGAGCAAAGTCGTGGAAGCCGTTTCCAGTGCCGGCTCGTTTTTGGATGGCGGTGGTTCGCGCCCCATGCAACACGCCGCGCTCGGGCTGTTGAGCGCCGAGCACGCCAGAGCGGAAACCGCGGCAATTCGGCAGGTTTTCCGACGCAAACGCGACTTGCTCATCGACGGCCTGCGCGGCATCGGCGTGCGTTTCGAGAGAGAACCGGAAGGCACGTTTTATGTTTGGGGCAACCTCGCATCGCTTCCCGAGTCGCTTGGCACCGGCCAAGCGTTTTTTCGCAAGGCGCTGGAGCACCGAATCATCGTAGTGCCGGGTCAATTCTTCGATGTCGACCCTGGCCAGCGCCGCTATGGCAGACCGTCGCGCTTCGTCCACCATGCGCGCTTTTCGTTCGGGCCCAACGAAAAAACCTTGAATCTGGCGCTTCAGCGCCTTCGCGAAATGGTGGAGCAGGCTAGCTAAATTCTCAGACTTCCGTCGAGTCGCCCCCGGGCGGGCGCTCACTCACCATCTCGTTGCGACGCGGTTTGCCCCGTTTAGCGGTTCGCTCGTCCACCGGCTCATCGCCCACGCTGAGCTCGCACTCGCCGAACGTGATCTGCATTTTGCCGCTCTCCGAAGAGAGCTTCACTTCCAACGAACGGGCGCGGATTACCGTGCTGTCCCGCACCGAGCCGGCCAGCTGAATGCTGTCCGCCTCGAACTCGCCGGCGATCTCTCCTTCCGACACTACTTGGGTAACCTTGACGCGGCCGTGCACCGCGCCGCTTGCGCTGACCGCCAGTGAAGGGGCTTCTATGTCTCCGTCGATGCGGCCACGCACGACGATGCCGCAGCTGGAGGACAGAGTGCCCTTGAACTCGCTACCTTCCTCAACCACCGTCTGCTTGCCTTTGCCTGAGTTGTCGAACGAATCGACCATCTGCCTGTTCCTTTCCGCTCGGTTACTCGAGCGAGACCCGAAAATTTTAAGCTTTGCTCACTGCTTCCATTGCGCGCCATTTATCCGCGACGCAGGATCTTCATGCGCAGACGGCAGCCGGGCTGAAAAGCGAATACCGTGTCTTCGCTGTTCTGCTGAACGGCTCCCACCAGCGACCCGCAGGAGCTGACGACCAATCGCCGCGGTCCCACGATACCTGGGCTCTGTTTCTCAAAAAACTGCCCGTGGATGGTGATGTTTCCTCCCCCGGTGATCATACATTCGCTGAGGACCCCGGCTTCGCCGACCACCAGATCGGTGCCTTCCCCCAGCGCAATGCTGCATTTTTCGAACCGGCTGTCGATTTCAATGCTGGACCCTTCCCCAAATTCGAGGGTGGCGTCGCGCAGCACATCGCCTTCTCCAAAGTAGCGCGTGGCGGCCGCCCCGGGGGCTACCTTGCCGGCGAGGAAGGCGGCGATATCTTCGCCCGTAATCCGTTTGCTCGAATCGCCGTTCGGGCTCCCATCCAGCCAGTCTGCTTGGATTGCGGAGTAGCGCGCGGTCGAAGTGGTTGCGCTAAAGAGCCTGGCTCCGGTCAAAATTGCGCCCCCTAAATCGGTTTCGTCGAAGTTTGCGTGTCGAGCATCGACGCCGGTGAGATTGGCGTTGGTGAGGATGGCTTTGGAAAAATTGCAACGCATTAATGTGGCGCCACTGAAATTCGCCGAAGGCGCCTTCACCCCTTCGAGCTCAGCGTCGTTCAGAATGGCTTTGCTCAGGTCCGCCTCCTCCAGGTTCGCGGCGGTCAGGTCCGCGTTGCTGAGCTCGGCCGAGCCCAGTTTCGCGCCCCCGAGATACGCTTCTCCGAGCTCTGCGTGCGAAAGCACGGCGTTCTGCAAATCCGCCTTGCCGAGATCGGCGGATTCGAGCTGCGCCCCGGTCAAGCGAGCGCCCACTAGCACGGCTTGCGTCAGGGTTGCGCCTTCCAGCGTGGCCCGATTGAGATTGGCTCCCCGCAGGGTCGAGCCTTCCAGATTGGCCCCTTCCAGGTCGGCCTTTTCCAAGTTTGCATCGCTCAGGTCAGCGCCCTTCAAGAATGCTTCTCGCAGACTTGCGCTGCGAAGATTGGCGCCGCGAAGTTTTGCGCCTTCCAGATTGGTCCCTTCCAAGTCCGCGCGCCCGAAGTCTATTCCCTCGAGCACCGCGCCCGCCAGGTCCAAACCGCTCAGATCCGCGCGCGCGAGGCTCTTCTTGAGCTTGACTCGCTGCACAACTTCATCACGTGTCAATTCAGCCATGATTGCTCCACACGGTTACGGCCCCTTCTGGGCTCGAGCCTTCGACGCCTCGAGGTACCGTTCGATTTCTTTGACTTTGCGCTGGAACGTCAACCGCTCGAGACGCATCACCAGACCCACCTCGCCCAGTCGCGCCAAGAGCACGTTGATTTCCAGCATGACGTCCGAGCGCTGCTGACGCAGCCGCCGCTTATCTTTGGCCGCGCGCGATGACCAGCTTTTCGCATTGCCCTCGAATGCCTGGTTGTACTGCTTCAACTTTTCGGTGAGCTCTTCCACTTTTTCGTTTTCCCCGGTGCGACCCGGATCCGGCGGAATGGAGGCGATCCGGTTCTTGTAGTCCCTGAACCGCTGAATAATGCGCTCGCAGAGCTCTAGCGGCAGCCCGGTCGCGTCGGCAACGTCGTTGGGGCGAGCCATGTAGAACATGCGCAGAGTGGTGAGCCCGGCTCCGTAGAGCTTGCCCAGCGCAACCGCCCGCACTTCCGGCACTTGCCGCAGCAGCGACTGCACGATGATAGGTTCTCGGCGGTCTCGCTCCTCCTGTAATCCGAAGGTTTCCGGTATGAGCTTCACCAGCTTGGCGTATTCGGATTTGAGCGCGTGCCGTCCAGCATCCCCGATGCTATTGCCTTCGCTCCCGCCTGCTTCCTCCAGCGCGCCCGCCAGCCCTCCGAGTGCACCCGCCAAATCCTCTAGGCCGATTCCAACCGCCGATCGCTGCATCGAAACCACGGCCGGCTTGCACACATCTATCCATTCCTTCGGCGGATCATCCAGCTCCAACTCCACCATGAAGTCGCGCACCGGCCCGAGATACGTGAGCGCAATCTGCTTGAACAGGTGCTCGACTTCGGCCCGGTCGCGTGGCTCTTCGGCAGCGGCTGGCGCCGTCGCCGGCGCTCGCGTGCTCCCCGGCGCGCTGAAGATCGCGTCGAAGCTGTCGTCGATATCTTCCAGCATTTGGCTGATGGGGAGCGGAGCAGCCGGTGTTCGCTCTTGTGGCTGTCGGGCGGGCGATGCTTGCGCCGCACTCTCGTCGGGCTGCGACGAGGCAACCGGTGCCGGCGCATTTTCGCTGGTTTCGGGAGCCGGAGGGGTGGGCTCCGCTACCACACGCGGCGCTGCTTGCGGAGCGCGCACAGCGGCCGACGCCCCGGGCGCTGCGCCTTTGCCTTTCGCTGCGGCCGGCGCACCTTGCGCTGAGCCGGACCGGGCGGCGCTGTTGCCTGGTACTCGATTTCGTGTTTCGGCGGCGGCGGCAACCTTCGCCTGCACGGTGGCCGCATCGGCTCGCGCGGCCTTGGCTTCTGGGCCGGAAACTGTCGCAGGTTTGAGCGGAGCCTTTGCCGGCGCGGACGGTTGCGCGCCTGCCATCTGCTCGCGCACCGCTTGCGCCAACGCTTCAGACATCGAGCTCGATGCAGGACCCTCGGCTTCGACTTCGGGTGCTGCGGCGCGTCGCGCTTGCTTTGCACGCGAAGGTGCGGGCGGAGCTCCACCGGTGCGCACCGGTGACGGTTGACCGGCGAGCGTGGCTTTCAAATTGCGCTTCGGTTCACCCTCGGTAGCGGGCTGCGCCTGCTGAAAGGACATCGTCGCAGGGACGACATCAGCCGCAATCACGGAGCCGCATTGCACACAAAAGCGCGCGCCGGCGAGTCCGTACGCGCCGCAGTTGGAACACCGCACTGGGTTTTCGGCCATCGCGCTCGGGCCTAGAACCTTAGCCTGACTTTTGTTTAACGTCTGCCCCCCGGGCCCGGTCAGGGCATTTTTCGGCTTCCGTCAGCCGGCGAGTCGGTCGGTAGGCCCGGCCGCTTGGCCGGGGGTGGCCGGAGCACCTTGAACCACATCGGCACCCCCACGCCGAGCTTCAGCCAGAAAACCGCTGATAAAAGCTCGGGCCCATCACCACCAATAAGAGAAAGGTGTACGTCGCGCCTACTTTTTCCGTCCAACGCATGGATTACGACACCCGGAGGCTTTCATGAAACTGCGATCTCTTTTCAGGGGCGGTGCTGTAGGAGCATTGCTTATCCCGCTCAGCGCCTGCGGCGGCAACGAAGAAAAAAAGCAACCGGCCACGTGCACCCCAGGTCTTACGACGGAGTGCACTGCAGGAAAGGTGTGCGAAGCCGTTAGCGGAGGCCAACCCGCATGTTTTGACCCGATCAAAGTGGAAGGCAAGGTCTTCGACACCGTCACCAACAAGGGCATTGCGGGCGCAACGGTGGTCGCGCGCGACGCCAACGGCGCGGCCGTGTCCGGCGTGGCAACCACCGATGCCAACGGCGCTTACAGCCTGACCGTGCCGGTAACGCGAGATGCTCAAGGCAATCCGGTCGTCAGTAGCGCAACCTACACGCTCCGCGCGGATGCGGCCGGCTACATCACGTTTCCCCAGCCGCCACGCGAGGCGCTTCCGGTCGACATGTCCATGCCGGCCATGGGAGTGGTTAAAAACAGCGCGACCGACATCGGGCTGATCCCCTCCGGCACCCCTGCCGCATCGTCAGGCGCGATCTCGGGCAAGGTCCTGGGCGACAAACCGGGTGGCACGCTGATCGTCGCGGGGGGCTCCACCGCGGTTGCCGACAAGGATGGAAACTACACCCTCTTCAACGTGGCGCCCGGCACGGTGACGGTGACCGCCTACAAGCAGGGCGTGAACTATGCCACCACTACCGCCACGGTGACCGCCGGTAAGACCACCACCGGCATCGATTTCAATGTCACCGGCGTCGGAGGCTCGACCGTCAGCGGGTCGGTCAACATCGTGAACCCCGGCAACGGTTCTGTTACCAGCGTTATTTTGGTGGTGGAAGACACGGCCAAGATCGAGCCGCTGCCCTCCAATGCCGCACGCGGCGAAATGCCTCCTGGCTTACGGGCCTATCCGGTGTCAAACGCCTGGAGCATTCCGGGCGTCCCGGACGGCAAATACGTGGTGCTCGCGGCATTCGAAAACGATTTTCTGGTGCGCGATCCGGATACCAGCATTGGGGGTACGGAGGTCGTCCACATCACCGTTCCTGGAGCGCCCTCCATCGCTTTCAAGGTCACTGGCTCGTTGGATCACCCCTCGCCAGATAACTCCCAGTTCGCGTCGGCTCCCCTCACCTTCAGCTGGGACGACGACTCGAGTGAGAAAAGCTACAAGGTCCAACTCTTCGATGCCCTGGGCAACGAAATTTGGAACAAGAACATCCCGGGCGTTTCCGGCAGCACTCAGGCGAGCGCCGCTTATGACGGCGCAGCTCTCATCCCCGGGAACCTGTACCAGTTTCGGGCAACGTCACTCAGCGGCGCCGGGGTAGCTATATCGCGCACCGAGGACCTCCGGGGCGTGTTCCTCTTCCAGTAAGGTCCAGCCCAGTACTAAAGAGGTGGGATGCCGACGACCGATCCGCTTTTTCGCCGCGCGCGTTTCGAGGTTCTGGTCGCCACTTGGTTCTCCTACGCGGGCTTTTACATGACCCGCAAGGTCTTCGGCATCATCAAGGCGCCGCTCAAAGCGCGCCTCGGTGTCGATGACCTCGGAGTTTCGCACCTTTGGACCGCCTTCCTGGTCACTTACATGATCGGGCAGTTCGTGGCCGCGGGGATGGGGCGGCGGTTTACCAGCCGTCAGGCGCTGCTCGGCGGCATGTCCGTTTCGGTGGTGGCGAACCTGGTCATGTCAGGATGGGTCGGAGTCGGCCCGAAAGCGTACTACTTGATGATCGCGACCATGGCGATCCATGGCCTCGCGCAGGCGATGGGCTGGCCGCACAACGTCGCCATGGTTGCCAACTGGACCCACCGAGAGGAGCGAGGCAGGGTCATGGCGCTCTGGGGCACGTGCTACCAGCTCGGTTCCATTTTCGCGAAAGCCTTTGCGGCCTTTATCTTTGGCTGGCTCGGTTTGGCTTGGTCGTTTTCCGCCTCGAGCATGGTGCTGATGGTGGTGGTGGGCGTGTTCCTTTTTTTCGGTCACAACGATCCTCAGTCACGGGGCTTGTCACCGCTCCCGGAGGAAGAGGTTCCGCAACCTGCGTCCCAGCCGGCGGAGCAACCTCCCAGAAGTCGCGATGGGACAAAGGTGTTTGGAACCATCGCTGCCATGGGCGTTATCTACTTCGCGTTCAAGTTCATCCGCTACGCCCTGGATAGCTGGTCGGCAATGATTCTACAGGAGCGCTTCGCTCTCAAAACCAGCACCGCGGGATATCTCTCTACCGCTTTCGACGTAGTCGGTTTTATCGGAGTGGTGGCCGCGGGTTTTTGGTCGGACCGGCTCCGCTCGCGGGTCAAAGTGATCTTCTCGATGACGGTGGGACTCTCGCTCGCTACCATCGCAATGTGGTGGATCGGCCTCTCGTCGGCGACCGCGTTCGTCGTTTTCCTCGGCCTGGTCGGCTTTACCGCCATGGGACCCGATTCGCTTTTGTCGGGCGCCGGGGCGATGGATGTTGGAAGCCGAAAGCGGGCTCTGGCGGCAGCGGGCATCATCAACGGGCTCGGAGCCATTGGGCCCA
>DASXTY010000426.1:0-2424 GCA_036505155.1 Polyangiaceae bacterium
TTTCCAAAAGCTCCAGGATCTGGTCGTCGATGACGTCGACCTCTTTCCTCAAGTCATCCGCCGACATGCTTGTGTTCCATCATGGCTCGGATCACCGACGCTGCGTGCACTCGCGCGTAGTGCTTCCAGCTTAGAATCTCCGCCGCTCCTTCCACCACCGCCACCCACCGATCGGTTTCCTGGTAGAGCTCGCGTATCACACGGACCACGCGCTCCAGCGGCATCCGGGATCGAATGGCGGTCGGAAGCGCCCCGTGCAAAACGCCGGCGGCCGCCTGATAGGCGGTCGCTGTGGGGGGTTTCTTCGCGCCGTCGTGAATGGCTTCGTGGGCGCGGCTGACCAGGTGCGCTACCCTGAGGACGTAGGCTTTGGTGACCCCGCCCAGGGACCAGGCAGCCCAGGTGCGCGCGATGGCGGCGTTTTCCACCGCGTCCACCTTGCCCCGAGCAATCATGGCTTCCAGCGCGTCCGCCATGGTTCGCGCGGCTCGCATCCATTCCGGCGCCGCGGGCGGGAGCGAGCTTTTCTCTTTGCGCATTTTGGCCCGAGCCTGCGCGGTCTCCTCCTCGAGGTCCGGGAGCTGGCTACCCTTGGTCAGCGCGCGAAGGTCTGCCGCAGGCGGTGCGTAGACCTGCACCTCTTGTGACGGATCGGTAGGCAGAGGCCTGCGTTGGTGCTCCTCGTAAAGCGGCCAGGTGATTTCGAGGTTAGCGCTGCGGTTTGCGGGACTCATGGCGGGCTCGAAAAGTTTCTGCCAGGATCCGCGTCACGGGTGGCTACTTCAAGATTTCCGTGAGCTTCTGGAGCTTCATGGCCAGTCCCATATCCCCCTCGATCTTGAGCTTTCCGGCAAAGAAAAGCTGCTGACCGTTGGCCCTTCCTTCGAGCATGTCGACGTAGTCGCTGGCCTTCATCTTGATGGTGCACTGCGCATCCCCATCACCTTCGGTGACGCTCGGATTCGTAGCCAAATTCATGATCCAGGTACCGCCGCCTTCGCCGTCCAACACGAACTTGTAAACGGAACCGATTTGGGAGACCTGCGGATTCTTCGCGATCTTGTCGGCGGCCTGGTCCATCTTCTCTTTTGCAGTCGTCATGAAGCACCTCACCTTGGGTTCTAGCGTGGGCTCGGTTCCACGATCAACGCAAAATTCACCGGGGAACCTCCGGCGCCCGAATGGGGTACGCTTTTCTTTAGGTAAGACCGAAGTAGGCGTCGCAACGTGGCAAGAAAGTCCCGGCTCTTCGTGTATGGCTCATTAAAACGCGGGGGCCGGCATCACGATGAGCTTCTGGGCGCGACCTCAGAAGGCGCTGCCCTGACGCGTCCCGGATATCGACTGGTGTCACGGGATGAATACCCGGCGCTGGTGAGCGGCGGAAATAGCGCGGTGCCCGGAGAGGTGTACCTGGTGAGCGGGGCGCTGCTCAGCCGGCTCGACGAGTTCGAAGGCTGTCCCCATCTCTACCGGCGAGCAATGGTAGAACTCTGCGATGGGTCCGAGGCCTGGGCATATTTCTTAGGCCGTGGGGAAAAATGGGTGCGGAGGGAGAGTTCGATGGTGCCGGTTCGGTCACAAGAAGAGGTTGGGGTTGAGCTCCGAGTAGAGGCCAGGGCGCCGATTCCGCTGGACCGAGCCCTGCGACTGCGGTTCCCCGATGCGAGCTGGAACCGACTTCATCGCTGGATCCGCACCGGAAAGGTACGCGTGAACGGGAGGGTGGAAACCGAGCGGAGCTCGCGCGTCTGCGCAGGTGACCGAGTGGTGGTATCCCCGTCGGCTCCCCGGCCAGTCGCCGGACGTCGACTCACGCCGAGCGCGGTGGTTTATGCCGATGGAGAACTCGTAGTCGTGGACAAGCCTCCGGGGATTAGTACCACGGCGTATTCGGAGGAGCGGGATTGTCTGGACCGACTGGTGCGTGAGCTCCTGCAAAATCGCGCACCCAAAGGCGTTCGCGTCGGCCCGCTGGGCGTGGTCCATCGACTCGACAAGGACACTTCCGGCCTTATTGCTTTCGCGCGGACCATGCGCGCCAAGCTGCACCTGAAGCAGCAGTTCAGGTCTCGCACCACGGAGCGCGCCTACTTCGCCATCGCGACCGGACGAGTGAGCTCGTCAACGCTTTCGAGTCGGCTGGTCGCCGACCGCGGCGACGGCCTCCGCGGCTCCACGAGTAACCCGAAGCTCGGAAGGCTCGCCGTTACCCACGTGCGCACGCTCGCGACTAACCCGCAAGCAACCTTCGTAAAGTGCAAGCTCGAAACTGGGAGAACTCACCAAATTCGAATTCAGCTTTTTGAAGCCGGTCATCCTTTGGCCGGCGAACGCGTGTACACTCGGCGCCTGCACGCGCCGCCTCGAGCGCGGTCATGCGTGCCGGCACCGCGGGTGATGTTGCACGCCGCGGAGCTGGGC
>DASXTY010000427.1:0-1748 GCA_036505155.1 Polyangiaceae bacterium
GACGACTTTAGGCCGAATCAGCCTCGGTTTGCAATATAGCCCCTCCCGTGCCCCCTACCGCTTGCCCGTAGACGGGTTCACTTTGCCGGTTGGGGCGGGCGCTTTGACTTTCTTTTCCCCGGTGTGGCCGTGAAAGGTTCTGGTGGGCGCGAATTCGCCGAGCTTGTGGCCGACCATGTTTTCGGTGACGAAGACGGGCACGAATTTCCGCCCGTTGTGCACGGCGAAGGTGAGGCCCACCGACTCGGGCACGATCATGGATCGGCGTGACCAGGTCTTGATGACCTTCTTCGAACCGGCGGCCTGAGCGTCCTCGATTTTTTTCAGCAGGTGTCCGTCGACGAACGGCCCCTTTTTGATGCTGCGCGCCATTTCAGCCCTTGGCCTTGCGGTGCTTGACGATCATGACGTCCGTGCGTTTGTTGTTGCGAGTTTTGAGGCCCTTGGCGAGCTGGCCCCACGGCGAACAAGGGTGTCGACCGCCGCTTGTGCGGCCTTCGCCTCCGCCCATCGGGTGATCCACCGGGTTCATAGTCACGCCCCGGTTGTGCGGCCGCCTGCCCAGCCATCGGTTGCGCCCGGCCTTCCCCAAGCTGATGTTTTGGTGATCCAGGTTCGAGACTTGCCCCACCGTGGCCCGGCAGAGCATATGAATCTTGCGCACTTCACCGCTCGGTAACTTCACCAGCGCGTAGTCTTTGTCCCTACCCATCAACTGAGCTGCCACACCCGCGGAGCGCACCAGCTGTCCGCCCTTTCCACGGCGCATTTCGATGTTGTGGATCGCGCTGCCGGCGGGGATATCGGCGAGCGGCAGGCAGTTGCCCGGGCGGATGTCAGCCAGCCGGCTGGAAATCAGAGTGTCGCCGGGCTTGATCCCGTCCGGAGCGAGGATGTAGCGCCTTTCCCCGTCGGCGTAGTGCAGGAGCGCGATCCGGGCGGAGCGGTTGGGATCGTATTCGAGCTGTGCAACCCGAGCCGGTATGCCGATCTTGTCGCGCTTGAAATCGATGATCCGATAGCGACGCTTGTGGCCGCCGCCCCGAAATCGCGAAGTCACCCGACCAAAGTTGTTGCGGCCGCCGCTGCTCGCCTTGATGCGGGTGAGCGCCTTTACCGGACGAGCCGCGCTGATCTCTTCGAAGTCGCTGCCGGTGTAGTAACGCCGGGCCGGCGAGGTGGGCTTGAAAGTTCGGATCCCCATGATTACTCCTCGGACTCCGTGAAAAACTGGATGTCATCGCCTTCTCGCAGCGTGACGATGGCTTTTTTCCAGTCGTGACGGCGGAGCGGACGCCGGGCAACGCGCTTCGGCTTCCCCCGTTGGATGAGCGTGTTCACGTTGGTCACCTTGACGTCGAACATGGCTTCGACGGCGTCTCGTATTTGAACTTTGTTGGCGTCCCGCACCACTTCGAACACGACTTGGTTTTGCCGCTTGAGTCGGCCGACTTTTTCGGTCAAAGCGATGGGGCGCCGGATGACCTGCTCGGGAGTCATGATCTGCTGTCCAGGCAGCGCGACTCGAGCGCCTTGGCCGCATCTTTGGAGACGACCAGGTGATCGTGACACAAGAGGTCGTAAACATTCACGCCCTCCGGTGGCAAAAAGCGGCTGCTCGGTAAGTTGCGAATCGAGAGCCGGAGGTTCTGGTTACTCCTGTCGTCCACTACCAGGCTCTTTTCGCCGGCCTGAAGCGCGCTCAGAACCCCAACCAGGCTCTTGGTCTTGATCTCGCCCAGATCGAT
>DASXTY010000428.1:0-3098 GCA_036505155.1 Polyangiaceae bacterium
CAGGCTGCCCCCGCGCGGGCGCTGATTGAGGCCGGCGTGCCCGTGGCATTGGCCACTGACTTCAATCCCGGGACCTCGTTCACACCGTCGATGCCCATGGTGATTGCCCTCGCCTGTCGGTTGCTCGCGCTCAGCGTCGACGAAGCCTTGATCGCGTGCACCATCAACGCCGCGCATGCGCTAAGGCTCGGCGCTCTAGTCGGAAGCCTGGAAGTGGGCAAGCGCGCTGATGTCCTGGTGTGCGGAGTGCCCGATTATCGTTGGATCGGCTATGCGTTTGGGTTTAACCCGGTGCGCTCGGTGATTCTGGCGGGCCGGTTGGTGTGAAGCGGCCGTACCCGCGCTCTGGATCGCAATTGTCCGCCGCTCGTGCTATCACCCCGCGCCGTGCCCGGGCGCGAAAATCTCCTCATTTTCAGAAATGTGCGCGCCATCGATCCCGGTCGTGGCTTGGACGAACGCGTGGACATCGTCGTCGAGCGGGGGCACATTGTGCGCTTGGGGCCGGACGCGGCGGCTGAGCTCAGAGCTACGGATGCGCGTATCGTAGACGGGTCTGGGCGCTGGGTGCTGCCCGCCTTCGTGGACCTGCACGCGCACCTGCGCGAGCCCGGTCACGAATACAAAGAGGACATCGCCTCGGGGCTCCGCGCTGCCGCTGCCGGCGGCTACGCCCACGTTTGCGTCATGCCCAACACTTCTCCGGTCAATGACACCCGCGCCGTCACGGAAATGATGCTGCGCCGCGCCACCGAATGCGCCGGGCCCGAGCTGCACCCCATCGCCGCCATCACTGTGGGCCTGGAGGGTCGCGAGCTCACCGAAATGGCCGAGCTGAAACAAGCCGGAGCCGTCGCAGTGAGCGACGACGGCCGTTGCGTCATGTCCGCCGCGGTCATGCGGCGGGCCCTGGAATACGCGAAGAACTTCGGGCTCACCGTGATTCAACACGCCGAAGACCACGAACTTACCGCCGGCGCCACCATGCACGAAGGCGAAGTATCCGCCCGGCTGGGACTCCGTGGCTGGCCGCGCGTGGCCGAGGACATCATCGTGGCGCGCGACGTGTTGCTGGCAAAGTACACCGGAGCACGTTATCACGTCGCGCATATCTCAACTCGAGACAGCGTGTCCATCGTTCGCGAAGCCAAACACCGCGGACTCCCGGTGACCTGCGAGGTGACGCCGCACCATCTGTTGCTTTCCGATCAAGCGGTGCTCGGATACGACACCGCGTGTCGGGTAAATCCACCGCTCCGAGAGCCCGAAGACGTGGAAAGGTTGCAGTCTGCCTTGGCCGACGGGACCATCGACGCCATCGCCACCGACCATGCGCCGCAGGCAACCACCGAAAAGGATTGCGAGTTTACCAGTGCGTTACCCGGGATAATTGGGCTCGAGCTCTGCTTCGGAGTGCTGATGCAGCTGGTGCGAGAAAAGCGGGTGAAGCTCGAACGGCTGGTGGACGCCCTGACCGTCCGGCCGGCTCGGATCGCCGGCATCGATGCTCCGACTCTGCGCGTCGACGCTCCTGCGGAGCTGGTTCTCGTGGATCCCGAAGCGCGCTGGACCCTGGACAAATCCAGCTTGCGCTCAAAGAGCCACAATACTCCCTTTCTGGGCCGAGAGCTCACCGGTCGCGTGCTCATGACGTTGGCGCGCGGACACGCCGTGTTCGATGCCTTGACCCGCGACGACCAGCCGCGGAATCCGGGCTGATGACCAGCCGCCGAGCGCACCTGGCATTGGCCGACGGAACGGTCTTTGCGGGCGTCGCCTGCGGCGCCCAAGGGGTCGCCAGCGGCGAAGTGGTGTTCACCACCGGAATGACCGGCTACCAGGAAGTACTCACCGATCCATCGTATTGCGGGCAGATCGTGACCATGACTGCGCCGCACATCGGTAACACGGGAATCAACGACGAAGACACGGAAAGCGTCGACGGCGCTCCCCAGGTTGCGGGATTCGTGGTCCGCGACATGAGCGTGGCTTTCTCCAACTGGCGCGCCAAAGAGAGCCTGATTGACTATCTCGCTCGACACCGCGTCGTCGCCATCTCGGATCTGGACACGCGTAAGCTCACTCGACACATTCGCGACCGAGGCGTGCAAAATGGCGCCATTGGAACCGAAGATCCCAGCAGCTTGGTCGACCGCGCCCGAAGCGCAGAGCCCATGGAAGGGCTGGACTTGGTGAGTCGCGTTTCTCCCCGGGCTCCCTACGCATTTTCGGAAACCAGGCAGAGCTGGAACGTCGGTTTCGATGTTCGCCGGTACGGCCCTGCCGGAGAAAAGCCCACTCATGGCCTGCATGTGGTGGCCATCGATTACGGCGCAAAACGGAACATCCTGCGCTGCCTGGTGGATCTTGGCTGCCGTGTGACCGCGGTCCCGGCACAATATTCGGCTGAAAAAATCCTGGAGCTTTCCCCGGACGGCATTTTCCTATCCAACGGGCCTGGCGACCCGGCGGCGGTGGGATATGCCGTCCGCACCATCCAGAGCCTGCTGGGGAAGCGCCCAATTTTCGGAATTTGCCTGGGACATCAGCTGCTTGCTCTGGCGCTCGGCGCTCGCACCTACAAGCTCAAGTTCGGTCATCGCGGCCTGAATCAACCGGTGAAAGATCTGTCCACCGGACGAGTCGAAATCACCACTCAAAACCACGGGTTCGTGGTGGACGTGGCAAGCACCGGCAAGAACATCACGACCACGCACTTGCACTTGAACGATGGAACCAGCGAGGGCCTGGAAGCGCCAGACGCCCGCGCTTTCAGCGTGCAGTACCACCCGGAGGCGGCCGCCGGGCCGCATGATGCGCTCTACCTTTTCGAACGCTTCGGCCAAGCCATGCGAAGCGGCGCGCTATGAAACCTTCCCCCAAAAACATCTTCTTCGTGAGCCTCGGCTGCCCCAAAAATCGGGTGGACACCGAGGTGATGTTGGGTCTGGCGGAACGAGCCGGCTATCGACACGTATCGGACCCCGAGACCGCCGAGGTGATCGTGGTCAATACTTGCGGCTTCATTCAGGCGGCGAAAACCGAGTCCCTCGAGACCATACTGGAGCTCTCCCAATACAAGAGCGGTGGACTCTGTA
>DASXTY010000429.1:0-1929 GCA_036505155.1 Polyangiaceae bacterium
GACCGCGAGCGGGGAGTATCGCCCGGAGCGCGCCGCGTAGGCGTGCGCGCCTGCCTCGACAGCTCGGAAATCGTTGCCGGTGGCCAGCACTACCGCGTCGACCCCGTTCATGATGCCTTTGTTGTGGGTTGCCGCCCGGTAGGGGTCGAGCTCAGCGAAACGGGATGCTTGCACGATTCGATCGATGATTTGCTGGCCGTCGCGCGGGGGGGGAACCGAACCAGGGGGCTCACTGGCGCCGTCGCCTTCGCTCTTCAGTCCGAGCTCGCGCGCGTGGACGCGGCAAGTGGCACGCAGGCGTCGCCGGTCGCAAAGATTGGAAAGGATGCGCAAACCCAGCACCCCACCGGTGAGCTCCTGGACGCGCGGACCCAGCGCTTCGGCGATGCTGTTGATCAGGTTCGCACCCATGGCATCGCAGCAATCCACCAGGACGTGCACCACAATGTTGCGCTGACCGAGGTCGCGGACTTCGATGGATTTCGGACCCCCACCGCGACTCACCAGCCCGGGAACGGCGTTGGCCCCGAGCTCCAAAAGCTCGCGGCTGGCGTGCTCGAGGCGGTGGATGGCTTTGACCGGATCGGCGACGTCGTACACCTGAACTTGTCCCGTCATCAGCGACTCGGCGACTTCGGCGAAAAACCCCCCGCTTTGACGCACCATGCGCGCGGCGTTGGAGGCCGCAGCGATAACACTCGGCTCTTCCACAACCATCGGAACCAACCGGTCCTTATGGTTCACGCGCACATTGAGCGCGATACCGAAGGGCATCCCGTAAATCCCGAGCACGTTTTCCACCACTTTATCGGCGGTGATCGGATCGAGACCCCCAGAGCCAACCGCCGCTATCAGCGCATCCAGCTCGACCCCAGCGCGGTCGCAGACTTCGCGCTGACGCTGCTCGAGGGGCAGCTTGTAAAAACCTGGGATTCTGGAGCTCTTTTCCATCAATCCGGTCCGTCCGCCGCGTGCACGCCCCGCGCACCCAGCTTCAGGTCGAGCCACTCGTGACCCAGTGCTTCGGCGCGTTTTCGGAGGGCTGACGAGGGTGCCTGTAGGCCGACATACAGCGCAATATCGCCGCCGCCCGCGCCGGACGGAATCACGCAAGCACGTTCCCGGCACGCGAGCCGGTGGAGCTCGCGTACCGCATCGGTGATGATCGGCGCGCCCGCCGCGGAGCCCAATCGGTAGAGCGCCTCGTGTTGTGTCGCAATGGTCTCCACCAGCGCAGAGGCATCGCGTCGCTCGAGCGCGGCCGCCGCTCGCTCCGCCGCGCGTGACTGGGGTGCGAGAGCCGCCTGGTGCGCCGCTGGATCCCGCTCCGAAAGGCCCTGAACCAACTCCAGCATCTTTTGAGAAGAGACGGGGACGCCGGAGGCCCAAACCGCGAGGTTCAGCCCGGGAGGCAATTCTGCCCGTTGCACGGTCAGTGTTCCCTCTTCTCGACGCACCACCAGAGTGCCGCCGTGGCTACTTGCAGCGACATCGACTCCGCTTCCGCCGCGTTGGGCGAGAGCATGCGCAGTCAGGGCTCGTCCAAGAACGCTGGCGCAGAGCTCGGAGTCGGTGAGCGGCGCGCGCGCGTCCAGCTCCAAGGCTGCAAGGCTCGCAACCAGGATGGCGGCGCTTGAGCCGAGGCCCAACTTGCGACCATCTTTGAACAGCGCGGCCGCGTCGAAAAAGGGTGCCGGCCGATCTCCCAGTGCGGCCGAGAGCTCCGGCGTGGAGAGCTCTGCTTGCCGTGATGTATCCGCGATCACATAGCGGTCCACGGCACTGACGATTGCCGGCGCGCCGCTCAGCACCGCGTAGGCGCCGGAAATTACCAGTTTACCCGGAGCGCGCGCGATCACGATAGTGCCTCATCGGAAAAACTGTGCATCCGAAATACCATGAGCGTCCGGCCCCGGGCGAGCTACCACC
>DASXTY010000430.1:0-4557 GCA_036505155.1 Polyangiaceae bacterium
GGCGCGCTTCGGCGTCGAGGTCCCGCAGATCGACTTCGTTGATCTCGAGAATGGGCCAAAACAATGCGACGCTGCGTGCCTGTGTGAAAAGCGGTAGCGCTGCCAAAGCGTGCACGATTCGCTGGCTTTTTTCCGCGGCCACCGATTTCGGGTAAGCGTTTCTAAGCGTTCGCATCCGAGAACGCAGCTCCTGCTTCGCCTGCATCTTGAGTCGGGGTAGCCACTCGGGGTCGGAAGCTTTCATCAGACGGATTTAAGCATGTTCAGAGGAAGAGTAGGAACTTGAGGCGCGCAGCACTAGCCTGCGGTGGCGTGCGAGTCGTTGCAGTCATTCCGGCTTACCAAGCCGGCCGAACCGTGGGAGAAATCGTGGCTGAGCTCATTCGCTTGTGGCCCGACCCCATGGAACCTCGAGTGATCGTGGTGGATGACGGCTCGAGTGACGGGACCGCCGAACGGGCGGGTGGCGCCGGTGCACAGGTGATTCGACATCCGAAGAATCGCGGCAAGGGTGCAGCCTTATGGACCGGACTCCAGGCAGCGAGCGAAGTCGGCGCGGAGGCCATGGTGAGCGTGGATGCCGACGGCCAACATCCGGCGAGTGAAGCCGCGCGGCTCGCCAACGCGCAAGTTCCGGCAACCGCCCTGGTGCTCGGCGTTCGGGACCTCGACCGCGACGGCGCTCCGCGGGCCAGTCGCTTTTCGAACCGGTTTTCGAATCGGTTCGTGTCCTGGTTCAGCGGACAGCGGATTTACGATACCCAATGCGGTCTTCGCCGTTACCCGGTCCACGGCACGCTCGAGCTGGGAGTGCGCGCCACCGGCTTTGATTTCGAAGCCGAGGCGCTGGTTCGGGCCGGGCGAGCGGGATGGCAAATAGTGCAAGTGCCAGTGCGCGTGGTGTACCCACCGCCCGAGATCCGAGTTTCTCACTTTCGAGTGGTGCGGGATCCCGCGCGGATCGTGTTTCGGCTGTTGCAAACCGTGGCCACCACTTCGGGGAGCAAGTGACCGGCTTTTTCCAGCGGCACTGGCGAAAAGTCGCCGCCTTGGCGGCGTTGCTGGGGGCCCCGGTTGTGATGCATTCGGCAATTGTCCGGCTGACGCGCTTCGATCCTCCCGGAGTGCGCTTGCCCGAAGCAAAAGTGGAACGTCCGAGCGACGACCTCAGGACATTTGGCAGATCGTACGTGAGGCGACATGGCAAGCTGCTGGAGGTCAGGCTGATGGGTACTCCGGAAGAAATTGGATATTCGCACGCGCAGTTGCTGTACGAGGAAATGGTGAAAAATGAAGGGGAGCTACTCGGAGTCTTCAGTCGTCAGGTAAAAAATCCCCTGTTTCGTTGGCTGTTGCTGGATGTCGCGAGGGTCCGTTATCGAGACTTGGACCAGGGGATGAGCGCCGACCGATTGCGCGAGATAAGAGCGGGCTCTCTGGGCTTCCAGCCGGACCCCTATCGAAACGTCTTCGACACTTACCAGCGATTCGTCTACTTGAACGCGCTGTACGATATCTCGTTGTCCTTCGAGCATTCGCCACTGATAGGCTGCACCACTTTCGCCTTGCACGGCAGAGCGGTGCGCGGCGGTGGCGCGCTGCTGGCACGGAACTTCGACATGGGGGTCAACGATGTGTTCGACGACAAAAAAGCCGTCTTCTTCGTGTCCGAGACCGGGCGCATTCCTTTTGCTTCGGTGGCTTGGCCTGGATTGGTGGGCGTGGTGAGTGGAATGAATGCCGAGGGGGTCGCGGTGGTGGTGCACGGCGCGCGCGCCGGCGAGCCTCGGGCAAGCGGCGAGCCGGTGGTCCACACGCTACGTCGGGTGCTATCCACTGCTCGAAACGCGGCCCAGGCGGTCGAGCTGTTGCGCACCCAGGAGCCCATGGTGAGCCACATCGTCATCCTGGCCGACGCAGAAGGCAAAACCGCATCCGTAGAACGGGTGCCGGGCCGTGCGCCCTATATGCATTGGCTCAGCGAGCGCGCAGTCATTACGAATCACTTCGAGGGCGGCGCTTCCGACGACCCGAAGGATCAGCGGGTGCGCGATGTGACTTCTACGGTTCCCCGAAGGCGACGCGGAATCCAGCTCTTGGGTCGGCTCAAACAACCGATCACGGCAGTCGACGCCATTCTATTGCTGCGCGACCGGCGGGGGATCAATGACCTCCAGCTGCCGCTTGGGGATCGCGAAGCCATCGATGCCCTGATTGCCACTCATGGAGTGGTTTTCGACACGGCTCGCCGCGTGCTCTGGGTCAGCGAAAGTCCCCACCTGCTCGGGCGTTTCGTGGCCTTCGACCTCAAGAAGTTCCTCAGCGCGGACCACGATCCGTCGAGCGCGAGCCCGCTCGAGTCGGTACCCGAGGACCCCTTGGTCGGAACCAAGGAGTACCGAGACTGGCGCGACCGGGCCTCCCAGGCTCCAGCGTTTTAGCGCGCTGGAAAATCCTCTTGTACGCGACTTGCCGTCCGGACTACGGGTGACACTCACCTAGCCAAGGAGGCCGTAATGCCGAAGAAAAAGAGTGGCCAGCCCCCCTTCGAGTTTACCTATGTCGAAGAGCTGCACAGCCTGCCGGAGCAGTCCCTGGAATATGAAGTGCGTTTACACGGTGGGTTTGCCGTCGACAAGCGGTCCGGGCGCGGGCAGGTCTACTACGGTATGCCGGGATGCGGAATCATGCGCATCAGCCCGGATCTGACGCAGCAGGACGTTATCGAGCTTCCGTCCGAGCTCAAGCCCCTCAATTTCCACAGCACCAAGATCGGTGAGTTCGATGGGAAAGTGCGGCTGTTTCTGCCCGCAGACGGGGGAATGAAAATCGCCATCATTTCCCTGGAAGGGGAAGTTGAGTTTGTTCTGCCCAAGCCCGAGTTCGTCGAATACCTGTCCGACTCTTCCCCCTTCCATCCCACGGACACCACGCTGGTGGACGGCGAGCTCTTCGTCGCCGATGGGTACGGATCGAACTATGTTTCGATTGCAGAGCTGAAAAGCGGCAAGTGGACTCGAAAGTTCGGTGGCAAAGCTGGCAGTCCTCCGGAACACGGTCGATTCGGAACCGCTCACGGGATGAACCTAACCCCGGCGGGAAAGGAGCTCGCCATCGCCGATCGACCGCACTCTCGTCTCGAGCTCTGCGGATTCGACGGGCGGCCTCTATCCTCTTATGCCCTTCCCGCGGGCTCCCGCCCTTGCGGCATCGATTTCGCCGGAATCGGAGGCCGCTTTTACGCCGTGGTGGGAAGCCTAGACGACCCCGAGGAGGGAAGGCCCGCGCCCATCTACATTCTGGACGGAGAGACTTACCAAGTTCTATCCACGATTCGCGCCAAAGAGGAGCTCGGGGTAGAGCTCGCGGTTCATCTCCACAATGTGGTCTGGCACTTTCACGACGGGAACACTTTCCTCGTGTGTCAGGCGTGGAACCCTGGGTACTATTTCGTTCTTCAGCAAGTCTCCTAAAACCCTTCCATCTCAGTAGGGCGGTCGCGGCAGTCCAGCGGGGGGGCTTGTGCGGCCAAATTTAGCACGACGCCCCTCGATGAAGAGGCGGCAGCATCAGAACCGCAGAGATTTTAGTGCTTTCTGGTTGCTCGCGAGGCTCGTATACTTTGCTGAGTCATGGAACCAGCGCGGTATTCGCCTTCGCACATCGACGACTCCGGCGATCGACCCGTGGTCTCAGGAACCGATATCAAGGTCAGTCAAATCGCAAGCGAGTTCGAACACCTGAACATGACCCCGGACGAAATTGTTGAGGCGCATCCTCACCTGACATTGGCCGACGTTCATGCGGCGCTTGCACACTATTACGATCATCAGGAGTTGATCCGATCCGAGTGGCAGGAAGCGCGCGCGACGATCGCCCTGCTGCGACAGCAGTTCCTCAGTCGCTTGATCATTCGGGCGCCATAGGCAGAGTCTGTGGCGTTGAGTCTGTACGCTGACGAATGCGTCGACGGACGTATAGTTGCTGGATTGCGTCGCCGCGGTATAGATGTGGTTACCGCGATGGACGAGGGACTGCTCGGCGCAACGGATGAACAACACGTCAAGCGTGCCATCAAACTTGGTCGCGCTATCGTCACTGCAGATTACGACTTCTTGCGGGTCTCGCGGGAGCACATTGAGGTGGGTTCTGGTTTTCCCGGTACGATCTTCATACTGCCCGAAAGCCGCGTTGGCGCCACCGTGCGGGCCATCGCGTTAATCGCCACTGTTCTTGAGCCCGCGGAGATAGCGAATTGGATCGAGTGGGTGCCGTGATCAGCGACCGGTTGTAGAACGACGGCGCATGATGACACCAGCCGAGCGGCGTCTTGTGCTCGACTGGCTATGACCCGCCCGGGCCGAGAACCAAGTCATCGTTCGCGGGCAACTCCTGTTCCTTTGCCCTGCCGCCATAGCTCAGGCGGCCGCGCCGACTGCGGTTTGAGCCTCCGGGGCGGCAGCGGGGGACGGGAGCAGCGGCGGTGGCGGGAACAGCGGTTGCAGCTGTTGGGCGGGCGCGGCAGCAGAAACGGCTGCGGGAGCAGCGGCTGCGGCA
>DASXTY010000431.1:0-10756 GCA_036505155.1 Polyangiaceae bacterium
GTTCGCTCCACGCCTGGATATATTCCTCAGCTGTTAGTGAGAATACTCTTGGCGTTTTATCTGTGTAGATTTCGATCAAGTCCTTCAGCCGGGCACTGTCGTCGTGACTCTTGCCCAGCACTACCCGGATCTTCACATTTCGCGCTTTCGCAAGTGCACCCAAAATGCGCTTTTGCGCTTCAATGTCAGACGGCGGAAAGCGATAGCCGAGAAAGTAGATCTCCTCGGCTTCTTGGATTGCGGTTTCTGCCATGCGCCACAGAACGTCAAACGAACGCGATCGCGGTAGTTTCGACCGGCCAGGAACAGCTATTGCGAGCCGTTCTGGCGGACAATGTATCGCGAAGTCGGCTTGCCTGGTGCTTCTAAAAAGCCACTCTCCTGACTGCTTTCCGTCAATCAGTTCCCAATCCACGCTACCGTGGAGCTTTAGGACGAGCGGCCTCCTGCCATCGGCTCGGTGCTCCGAGTCCTCGTTCGCTACGATTTGAAATCCGGTAATGTAGTCGAGGCACGCTGCTTCGCTCAGACGTTCTAGCACCCGATCGTAATTAAACGTGACCACCGTGTCATCGGCAGGCGTGAGCCGGCTAAGCCAGCGCAAATAGGGCGCCCATTTTTCCAGATTAAGGATTTCATCTTGCGTCACCGGCTCTAGAAAAGCACAACAGTGAGCAGCCACTAGTTTCCAAGCTAGAGCCGGTAAACGCTTGATGTCCTCAAGTGAACCCGAGGGCTCGCCTGTTTCAGCTCGATAGTACTCAGTGGCGCGTGGTTCATTTCCTTTGAGGCTGTTGAGGAGCTTAAGCTCTACGCAAAGCCAGCGCCTTTTCGTATCGTCTGCCGCGGTCTCGTCAAGAAATTCAAGATAAGCTTCAGCGTTCGACCAGAGGGCTGGCCGCGGTCCATGACGATACACCTTGTGTTCTGGTTCCGCGGGAAACTCGCGAACGCCTTGACGAAAAACGCCATAGATCTCCCCGGCAAGGTCTGTATGCAGCTCCGCGACATTGGGGTAACGGTCCCGAACAGCGTGACGGGCACCGTCAGAAAGCAAGTCGCTCAAGAGTGGCGCGCCCAGACTGCGGCTAAATCCGGAACCCAAGATCCAAACACGCCGCGCCATGGTGCTATTTTGCGTGGCAGTCCCGACGGCGTCCAGCTCTATTCGCCGGGTTCGGTGTCGAGCGCTTCAAAAGCCGTACGCTCATGCCTGACGGGCTTTTACGCGCTCGGCTTCGCTCGCCTTGAATGTCGATGTGAGTCGCCTGCCGAGAGGGGCTCATGAATCATTCGGGTCGCTGCCACTGCTTGACTGCGCTTTCGCGACTTCCTCGGCGATGATCTCGTTGCAGCGGGTAATGCACTCATGGCAGACGTAGACCGTGGGGCCCGCAATTAGCTTCCTCTCCACTTTGTTCCAAGATTTCCCGCAGAACGAGCAGCAAAGATTGTGGCCCCCCGGATCGTCCTTTAGTGGCTCCACCAGCTCGGCGATGAGCTTGTTACAGAGCGTGATGCACTCGTCGCAGATGTAGACGGTTGGGCCGGCGATGAGGTGCTTCACTTCTTTATGCGATTTGCCGCAAAATGAGCAGCCCGAAACACCGGTAGAGTCTTGTACTCGCTCCACTGACTGACCTAATTAAATTAGGCGCCGGCCCCGTTACTGGGGATTGGAAAACAACCCTAGAGCACTTTCGGGGCAGTGGAAATGGGTTTCTGCGCGCTAGTCCTGGGCGCGCGAAATTGTTGCATTCTGTCCGGGGCCCGCCGACGCTATTTCGGAGCCCGATGGCCACTCCGCAAGAGCTATTCGATACAGTCGACTCCCTAAGGAACCTTCTAGTTGCACGCGCCACCAGTTCAAGTGCGGGCGATGCCAGAAGCGAAGCGGAGTATCGAAGGCTTCGCACGGAACTGATGGGTGATCACTCTATCAAACCGCGCGTGCCGCAGTGCGTGCGGAACTGCCGCAGCCTGAGCGAGTTTTGGGGGTTCATCCAACCGAAATTCGGCACCTACCAGGGACGCCGCGACTACCTCCGCGACGAGTTTCATCCTTTGTTAACAATGCTTGAAGATGGCGCCATTTCACCCGGCGCCAAGCCGACCGCGGCCGTGACCGGGCTCAACTGGGAAGAGGTGCAGGCGGTCTGGCAGAAGGCTCTAGAGCGCAAGAACTCGGACCCCGGTGGGGCGCTAACGGCCGCTCGTACGTTACTCGAGAGTATCTGTAAACATATTCTAGACGAGGCCGGCATACCGTACCCAGAGAAAGCCGACTTGCCAAAACTCTACGGTCTCACGGCGAATAGGCTGAACCTCGCACCAAACCAGCACACGGAAGAAACTTTCCGACGCATTCTCGGCGGATGTCACTCGGTGGTTGAAGGTCTGGGGTCGCTAAGGAGCAAGATCGGTGATGCACACGCCCAAGGAAAAAAGCGAGTGAGACCCGAACCCAGGCACGCGGAGCTCGCGGTCAATCTGGCGGGTGCGATGGCTACGTTTCTGGTTGAAACGTGGCTAAAGTCAAAGGCTACCCAGACAACGTAAGCCTAGCCGGTTTTCCAAGGGCTCTTCACGGGCTCAGAGCGGTGCCCAAAGCGGGGACAGAATGACGAACTGGGGCAAAGGCTCCGTCGGACCCGTCAAGCTCAACTGTGGGCTTTGCTACGCCCGCCTCCAACCTACTTCGATACTTCCGGCGAGCGTGACCTTGTCATCTCCTGAGAGCTTGCACACCTTGACTCGCTCGCCCTTCCGGAAGGTTCCGTTTGAGCTGGCGAGATCGACTCCGAGAGTGTCTCCATGATCGTCGATCAGCATGAAATGCACGCGCGATATCCTGTCCGACCAGTCGCGGCTTGCGAGGTCGCAGCGCTCATAGCGCCCGAACATTATTCCGCGCCGAAGCGCCGAGAGCCCCACAGGCTGCCGCGGTGATTCGTCGTGGCCCAGTCGCACAGTGCCGGCAATGGCCTCGTCGTGTTCCGGCAATGCGCGACAGGAAAAAACCGGTTCTGCCTGCGCGGTCACAATGGTAGCGCGGCTACCACCCTGAAGATGGCGAACTCCCAGAGCTAGGGTCCGGTCAGCACCGGCTCTGAAGCCGGGGCGCTTGAACAGGCCGCTTTCTTCCTCGAGAAACACGCGCTCCGGAATGCAGTCATAAGCGTCGTGCGCATCATCGGGGGGCCCATCATCGGGGTCGGTAACCAAAAGTAACAGAGTGAGTCTGCCGATGCGCAGAAACACCGATCCCTCAGCGGCGACGGCGCGAAGGGTTCGGCCGCTCTCGTCAAAAAAACCGCCCTCTGTGTTCAGATCAATGACTCGTATGCGAACCTCGTCTCGGCTGATCGCTCGTACCAAAACCAAGACGTGTCTGAGCGAGACCTCGTGATACTTATCAGGGACTGACAAGTTGCACGCAGTGTGCCGTCCGACGATCGCGGCGTTCGTTCTGTGTTTGACCGCTTCGAGCCGATGCACGCCGATCGGTCCCAGAATATGCTCCCAGGCGAAGATGAGGAGGCCCAGTCCTCGGGTATCCTGCCGCGCCTCGCGGATTGTCGGGTAGTGCGCGATGAACTCGCGTTTCGCGTCGATGGTCTTTGGGTGGCTTGTAGCCTCGTCGAACGACGCGAAGCCCCATTGAGTCCCCATGTTAATCCCGTGAGAGTGTCGCATGTGGGGAATTATCCCACATGTAGGACTGTGCTCAAGCCAAATCGATTTCCCGGCGAAAAGGAAAGCAATAGCGCGCCGCGTCATTTTACGGCTCCCTCTCGCACTTTAGCTGATTCGCGCCTGACACGCCCCGGGACGCGAGAGATGACTGCGACGGAGCAAACGGATGACTCAAAAAACAGAAGAGCCCACTCAAGACTCGTGCGTTTTGACAGTGCTCGGCCTCGGCCCTAGCCTTTTCGTGTGGCTGCGATGCCTACAAGCTCCAAACCTACCGAGGATCCGGTCCTTAAGGCTCTGGCCGAAGCGCCGCTGGACGACGAACCGGAGACCGAAGAGGAGCGAGCAGCGGTCGAAGAGTACAATCGCAATCGCGAAGCCATTCGTGAGAAGCTTCGCGCCAGAGGGGCGCCGTGCGATGACGCTGCGGTGCGTGACGAGATGGTGCGGTTAGGCTTGCTCATCCCCCATGACGTTGTCCGCAGGCTCTGGCTCGAAGAGCCGTGAGCTTGAGCATCGACTGGGCTCCCAGAGCTTCCAAAGAGCGGGAGCGACTCGACGCGACGACGCGCGCCCGGGTTTTGGCGGCCATCGAACGCTACGCAGAGACAAGCCATGGCGATGTCAGGCGGTTGCAAGGCACCGATGATGAATATCGCCTTCGCGTTGGCGATTGGCGAGTGCGGTTCTCCATCGACACGGCGACGATGACGCTAAAGGTGCTGCGTGTGCTGCATCGTCGTGAGGCCTACCGGTAAAGTTGGACGCCAGGAGCCGAGGGTGCTCGAGCCTTGCGATTCAGAGACCCCTTCGCGCCCGCTCTAGGTCGAGCTCGACCACTTCACTCCCGCCTTCCGTCTCGCTTCGATCTCGTGTGCGAGCTGCGCAACGACGCTCCACTGACCGGCGAGCGACGCCCGCGTCAACGCGTCCGCGAGAGCCCACCTCCACGGGTCACCGTGGCTCAACGTCGCGCAATCCAGAGCCGTTTCTGAATCGTCTTTGATTCGTCCGGCTCATGTGATTCCGGGCACTTGGTGGCGGGTCAATGGTGTCGACTAACCTCCGTCGTTCTTCTCGACAAAGCCGTAATTGGCATGGGTATCGTAATCGATGCCGTGTTTCTTCTTGAGAGCTTCGATCAGACGGAAGGTTTTGGCGGTGTGCGGGCTCGGCGTGGTGAGTTCCTCTTCGCCTTCCAGGCGCTCGAACGAGTGCAACACGATTTCCTCCAGCAGCTCCCCGACGTTGCGGTCGGTTTGCGCCGCGAGGTCTTCCAGCACCGAGGCGAGGCGAGACTCCATACGAACTGGGAGCTCGCGGCGCTCGACAATGCGCTCGGGCGCGCTGGGAATGCCGTGACCAAATCGCAAAATATGGCCATCGGGGCATTCGACATGCATTTCACGCATGCCCCATGACTCGTCGCGGGGGGCCATGACAATGACGGCTCCTTTTGCCACGATCTCGTCATGGAGTTCGTCGACGTCGTCGACGAAGATGGACATCCACGTACCGGGCTTGCCTTGGTCGCCTCGGCATAAAAATATCTCCACCTTGTCGCGGCCCACCGCTCCGAAGCTGGGCGGGCTGCCCCAGTCCCAGAGCTTCTTGAAGCCGAGCGCTTCGGTGAAATACGCCATGGTGCGAGCGAAATCGGAAACGTAGAGAATCGGAACCAGGTTTTGGAGCGTCGTGGGCATTGTCCGTCGCATAAGAAGTAGCAAACATGGTGCCTTGTTAGGGGGTGATTATGCGAGATAGTCTCTAACCGTATGGCGAAACCGGTGCTCGGCTCGGAGGGCTCTAGCCAACGCGGTTCGGGCCAAGTGGCGAGTATTGCTTCGCAGCCGGGCGTCTTGAGCGGGCTTCTGGAACCGGGCACCCTGGTGGAGGATCGCTTCGTTATCGAGGCGCGCGCCGGCGCGGGGGGGATGGCGACGGTGTACCGAGCCCAGGACCTCGACCGTAACCAACGCGTGGCCCTGAAGATGCTTTCGGACGAGACTTCTGATCCGGAGCGCTTCGAGCGCGAGGCGAAAGCGCTTTCGGAGATCGCGCATCCCAATGTGGTCCGCTATATCGCCCACGGCATTGGCGCCGATGGTCGGCCGTGGCTCGCCATGGAGTGGCTGGAGGGCGAGGGCCTTGAGACCAGGCTCGCTCGCGCGCCGCTTGAGGTCGACGAGTCGGTGGCGTTGGTGCGCGCGGTCGCCGATGCGCTCGGCGCGGCGCACGCTCGCGGCATCGTGCATCGCGATATCAAGCCTTCGAACCTATGGCTTTCGCAGGGCGATGTTGCGCGCGTCAAATTGCTCGACTTCGGTATCGCGCGCGGACCGTTTGCAACCCGCTCCATGACACGCACGGGGGCCGTTCTCGGCACCCCCGGGTATATGGCGCCAGAACAAGCGCGGGGTTCGCCCGGCGTGGATGCGCGCGCCGACGTGTTTTCGTTGGGTTGCGTGTTGTATGAATGCCTGACGGGGCGGCCAGCGTTTGTCGGAGAGCACGTGGTAGCCGTGCTGGCGAAAGTGCTTCTCGACGAAGCGCCGCGCGTGGTCGAGTTGCGCCCAGAAGTCCCGCGCCATCTCGACGACTTGGTGAGCCGACTCATGTCCAAGGACCCGGCCGGACGGCCTGTTGATGGAGCGGCCGTTTCCCGAGAAATCGCGGCACTGGGAACCATGGTTGCGCCGAGCCCGTCCACCCAGTCACCGCGATCTCTGGGCGGGGGTGAGCAGCGACTGGTCACGGTGGTCGTAGCGGGAGCGCCGGAGGCGGTGACGGCAACGGCTGCGACGGTGCGCGATGTGCGATCGGAAACTCTCGATCGGGCGGTTCGCGCCTTTGGCGCATCCCTCGACCGGCTCGCGGACGGTTCTTGGGTTGCCACGGTCGCAGGCGCAGGTGAAGCCAAGGATCAGGCCGCTCGTGGCGCTCGGGTAGCGCTTGTGCTCAAAGCCTGTCTTTCCAATATGACCGTCGCGCTTGCGACCGGTCGTGGTGTCGTCCGGAGGCGGCTCTTCGCATCGCGGAGACCGCTCGGTCGATCGCCTCGCCCAGTGCGAGTTGGCCGGTGGCGACTGGAAGGCGATGCGCTACGCCGCGCGGTCGAGTTTCTTGGAGAAGTCGCGGGGATCCCGGTCGAAAGCCCCAGCGTGGAGCTACTCGCGGCCCGCGAAGAAGCGCCGATCATGGGCGATCAAGTTCGTGGCGCCTGGGTCGCGTGGCTTACCGCTGAGGCCGTTGCGCCGATCGTTCTCGTTCTCGAGGACTTGCAGTGGGGGGACGCTGCTAGCGCGCGCCTCATCGACGCCGTACTGGCATCGCTCGGCACCGCGCCCGTGTTCGTTGTTGGATTCGCACGGCCCGAAGTCCACGACTCCCTACCTAGACTTTGGTGGGACCGCGGCGTCTCGGAGATCCGGCTCCCGGGTCTGTCCCGCAAGGCCGCCGAGCGCCTGGTGAACGCTGTTCTCGAAGATGCAAGTGGCGACATACGCGCACGAATCGTGGAACGCGCAGGAGGAAACGCTTTCTTTCTCGAGGAGCTGTGCCGAGCCGTTGCCGAGGGGCGCGGCGAGACGCTGCCGCCGACCGTGCTTGCAGTGGCGCAGGCGCGCTTCGAGAGTTTGCCGCATGGAGCCCGTCGCGTGCTGCGCGCGGCCTCCGTATTCGGGAGCGCGTTTTGGGGTGGGGGTGTGGCGGCTCTGTCGGGTGATACCCAAGGGGACGTGGAGGCCTGGCTTGCCGATCTCTTGGAACGGGAAGTCGTCGTGCGGCGCGGTGCGGGAGCCTCGCCGGGCGACGAAGAGTGGGCACTGCGACACGAGCTCATTCGCGAGGCGGCGTATGCGTCCCTCACCGAGCCGGATCGCCAGCTCGGCCACCGATTAGCGGGGGCCTGGCTGGAGTCGCTGGGAGTTGGCGACGCAGCGGCACTGGCCGAGCATTTCGAGATCGGGGGCGAAGCGCGGCGGGCGCTCGTGCATTGGCGAAGGGCCACCGAGCAGGCGTTGGATGCGAACGACTTCGAGCAAACCCTGGCACGGGCCGAGCGCGGCATCGTGTGCGGCGCCGAAGGACAGGCTCTCGGCGCGCTCTTGCGGTTGCAAGCCGAGGCGCACAAGTGGCGCGGCGAATTCGCTCTCGCCGAGAAGAAGGCGCTCGAAGCACTGGAGCTTTTCGAGCAGGGCACTCAAGGGTGGTGCGACGCGGCAGGAGAGCTCTCCGCGACCATTGGCCGCTCCGATGGCCGTTACGAAGCGCTCGAGTCACTCGCGGATCGGTTGCTCGAGGTTGGCGCGCACGGCGTCGACTCGGGAGAGCTGCTCGACGCGATGTCGCGCGCCGCGATGCGCATGCTCCTGGCGGGACGGGGAGAGCTGGCTCATCGGCTATACGACGCAGCCGCGCGCATCGCGCCGCAACATGAAGCCTCTCCGCTCCGAATCGCGCGCTTCGATGGGGCGCGGGCTGCCAGGGCGCTCGCTAGCGGCCAGCCGGAGCAGCACACAGCGCTCTGCGAGTGCGTCGTTTCGAGCAGGCCGGAGATCAGCGCGCAGCTTGCAGTTTTCGCATTAACGCGGGCTATGGCTGCACCTGGCTGGGGCAATTCGAACAGGCGGATGCGCATTTGCGGCGCGCGCTAGAAGACGCGGACCGACTGGGCCTACCCGGCATGGTGGGATTTGCGCTTTCGAATCTGGGAGCGTTGTTGGTCACGTCGGGCGCCCTGGCAGAGGCGCGCTCGGTGCTGGAGCGGTCTCTCGAGATGGCAAAGTTGCACTGCGACCGGCGAATGGACAGCGCTTCGCGCATCTACCTTTCGATCGCGCACCGGCTGGAGGGTCGTTCGGACGAAGCCTCAAGGCTCGTGCGGGGGGTGGTCGACCAGACGGAAGGTGCGCCGCCGCTGCAGACGTACGCACTGGCAGCGCTCGCGCAAGCACTACTGGCTGGTGGAGACATGTCTGGCGCGTTGGAAGCCGCGCTCCGCGCGCGGGATCTTCTCGTGCGCCTCGGTAACATCGACGACGGTGAATCCATGGTGCGGGTCACACTCGCGGAAGTGCTGCTTGCAACGGGAGATGCGGACGGTGCTCGCCAAGCCATTCGCGATGCCCGCACCCGACTGCTGGCTCAGGCCGAAAACATCACTCGTCCCGCGTGGCGGGAGAGCTTCCTCGAACGAGTCCCGGTGCACACTCGAACCATGGCGCTCGCGAAGGAGTGGATTGGCCCTCGGGAAAGATTTACGCCTTGACTGGAACCAAAGCTTACCGTTTTGCGCGTGCGGGTTTCTTCTAGACAAGGAAAAGAATAAAGTCAGATCCTGAGCCACGGAGACGTTTCTGTACCGGAGAAAGGGCGTCATGCACAAAGGGTTGCTCGGTATTGGGTTCCTCGGATTAGCTGCGGCCTCGGTGCTGATATCCAGCTGCGGTTCGTCGAGCTCCGGAGCAAGCAGCGGTAACGGGTGCGGCCGGCGGCGCCATTGGTTTCGGAGGGAACGGCGGCGCTTTGGGTAGCGGCGGAGGCGGTGCATCCGGCCCGATATGCCAGAATGACGGCGACTGCAGCGGCGGTCTGGTTTGCCATCCCATCGCCGCCCAGTGTGTAACGGCGGGAGGATCCTGTACTGCGCAGTCCGACTGCTCTAGCGGCACCTATTGCGAGGTGTCATTCGGAACCTGTTTGCCGGGCACGACGGGAAGCCCATGTGCGACCGACGCGAACTGTGCAGGTGCCGGCGCTCTCTGCGCGAGCGGTACCTGCGGCTGTTCTGGGCTTGCGCACGAGATGGAGCTCAGCGTGGGCCCGCTCGACATTTATTTCATTTTCGATCGAACGGCGAGCATGGGTACCGCCAAAGCGTGCTTCGCAACGTACGCCATGTGCGACTACCTGATCAATGTTACGCCGTTGGCGGACACGCGCCTTGCCTTCCAGTTCATGTCCCAGCCCAATGACTGTAACGGCGTACCGTACGAAACGCCACTCATCGATTTGACGCAGCTCCCGGTTGCGGCGACGCACCCGCTGATTCAGGCCATCAGCGACGAGACCTTCGCGGGAGGGTTGGGAACGCACATTGAAGGGGCGCTTCGGGGCTTGGCCCAATATACGTCCACCCACCGGTCGCCCGGGCGCGAGATGATTGGGGTGCTCATGACCGATGGCGACCCCAACGGATGCGAACAGAATATCACGACGCTGGCCCGCATCATCTCCGACCATCTCGCTGCGACCGGTATCCGGACCTTCATCATCGGCATGCAGGGAGCCACCGATGCAAATCTCGAGCAGCTCGGGGTCGCGGGCGGCGCCGATCCGCACACCGACTGGTGTGGCAGCGTTGCAGCCCCCTGCCACTACTGGAACGTCGGGGACGGCTCTCGATCGGCGATTGAGAGTGCCCTGCAAGCCATCATCAAGCAGTCGGTTCCGCTGCCCTGCAACTACGACGTGGCGGCACTCACCCCGCCGCCCGGTGAAATGCTCCACTACAACAAGGTCAACGTGCTGCTCACCGACCAGGCCGGAATGAGAACTACCATCGGTCAAGTTTCCAGCCCCGCCGCGTGCCCGGCCCGCCAGCTCGCCTGGTATTATGACAATCCCAGTGCGCCGACCGCGATCCACCTGTGCACTAATGCTTGCGACGTGGTCAGCGCGGCCACCGCCGGCTCCCGTGTGACGGTGATGGTGGGCTGCCAGGAGACGGTGCGGATCTTTTGACTTTCGAGGAGTTCGACGTTTAACAATCCGGTGCTGGGAGGTGAGGTCGTACCATGCGTGTCACGAGGCCGCGCGCTCGCGAGGCGGCGCAAGCGGCTCAGGCTGTCCTCCGGCCTGAGCGGCGCGCTTTTCGTCGATGCGGAAGAAGCTCATGGCATTTTCGCGGAGCCACGCGCTGCCGAGCTCCTTCGCTTCCGGTCGAGACATCAAGCCGCGGCGGACCGCTTCTGAAAGGACCCAACACGTGCCGTCGCGTGCGATCCGCGAGTGGCCGTACACCATGTCGGCGTAGCCGTAATCCCCCCCGAACCCAAAG
>DASXTY010000432.1:0-4457 GCA_036505155.1 Polyangiaceae bacterium
ACCTTCCCCGGCAAACGCTTGGATGTTGTGCGGGCTTGCACCACCACCAGCGCGGTCATGGTGCGCAAAATTGGCTGGGAGCCCGGGCGGCGCGGTGGTCGCGAGCCTGGGGCCGCTCTTCGAGGTTCGGGGTGGCGTCGCGCTGTAACCCCAAGAGTCCCCGGCAAAGTTGTGCGATGCGACCAGCGGAGGTCCCACCGTTTTGCCAGGGGGTGAGCCGATACAGCTCCTCCAGAGGCAAGCTGGAAAAAACTGTTTTGCCCAAAGCAACGCCCACCAATGCGGTGGTTGACCACTGGGTGATGAGAACCTCAGAGTTGGCGATCATCTCCTCGGCGCTGCCTTTCGAATACACCAGGGCGGACGGAGCCCATCGTTCAATTTCTCGCTGGGCTCGAGCCTGGTCCTCATTGGGATGGAGCTTGAAGATCAACAGCCGGCCGTTTGCGATCTGGAGCGCGCGCCGCACCAGCTGTTTTCTGTTGTCGGGCTGGAAGGTTTCGCGAAGGTCGGACGTGCACACCAGCACGAAGCCGTGATGTGGAAAATCGTTGATGCGGTAACGCGCGCAATCGTCAAAGCCGGGGATACCGGTTACCACGACTTTTTCCGGATTTGCGCCGCGAGCAATCAGACGATCGCGCCAGCCGTCCCCGGCGGCGCAGAATCGATCGTAGAATAAACTTTCCCCGGTCAATGCAGTCCCGGCGAACCAGGGCGGCAGCCAGCGCAGCCGCCGACAAAGCGCTGCCACTAAGCCGTCCGGGTCAAACAGCCCTTCCTGCACCACTACCAGCTTGGAGTGCCGCGTGTTTTTCGGGACAACCAAGTCGGTGCAGGTAACCACCAGATCGTATCCTCCGCGCCGGCCATCCAAGTCGATATCCAGACCATGGGCACTCAGATAGTCCAGGCACCAGCCGCGCCGCTTGTTACCCCCGATAGTCGATTCGATGAGCCCCATGCGGCGCATGCGGTCCACCACCCAGTCGCCATAATAGGGTGTAAACGATTTCGAAGCTTCCCCCAGCTCTATGCCAACAGCGTGGAGCTGGCGTGTCTGATTGATGGATCCGCAGATAAACAACACTCTCGGCGAGCTCATGATGCCGCCTCATTAACCATTGGCGCTCGCGGCGCCCAGCGGAGAATCAATAGCAACCCGTAGCCGAATCCGATCCACAGGATTTCCTTGGCGCGCTTCAGTACCACGAACGCCGCGGACACCGAAGCTGCGCCCGGCAATCCGAGCGCTTTGAGGAACGTCAGGTATCCGAGGTCCTGGATGCCGAGGCCGGCAGGGACGAAAAACGCCACATGCCGAACCAGAGCGAGGCCGGCTTCGAAAGCGATGACCTGTGGAAAACCGATCGGTGCCCCCAAAACTCGAAGGATTACCAGGGTTTCCACCGACTCCAGAATCCAGCCCACCAGCAGCAGCCCGCCGGGTGCGACGAGGGCGCGCGGGCGGCCCGCAAGCCTGGAAAGTCGAGCATCGGCAGCGGCCAGTCCGGCGCGACGCCCTTCGAGCCACCTGTGCCACCAATGCCCGGGAATCGCGTGCAATACCCGCCAGAAGCGACGCGGCCAAGTTTTCCCGGAAAGGGCCGCGCCCATGGCAAGAGACACTGTTAGGAGTAAGACCGCCGAGCCCAGCACCGTCCAAAATAGCCCGCGTCCCAATCCCAACGCGGTGGACACGGAACACAGCGTGCGATAGCCGAGCCAAGCGCTCAGCGCCATGTAGCCGGTCTGCGACAGCGTGGTGAGCCATCGTTTGGCCAAGTTGCCCACGATGCCCGCGTGGTACGGAATTCCGCAGCGTTTCTTCAGCAGTACCGGGTTGACGGTTTCCGCAAACACGGCTCCCGCAGGCAGGCTCAGCGAAACCGCCTCGACCGCAAGACGCACCAGATAAAGCGGCGCGTATTTGACTTTGACGCCCAACGCGGAGAACAAAAAATTGTGCGCCAATGCGTCCACGGCCATCGTGACAGCAAACGGCAAAAGCACGAGAGCCGCTTTGGGGCCAGTCCCCGCGATCAGTTTGAACGCTCCGGAAAGATCGCTCCGCGACAGCACGGCTCCTAGCACCGCCACGGCGACCGCCGCGCTCACAACGTCGAACCAGACGGGGCGTCGGGAGCGTTTTCGGGGCGGAATCAATGGGGTCGGCTCGGTCATGTCACCTGGCAAGCTCGAGCTCGGCGACGCGAGCTTGGGACCGACCCTCGCGCCACAAGAGCAGCGCGGGAAGGCAAAGCACGGCAGCCAGAAGGCAAGCTACCTCGCCCAACACCGCCAGGAGCCCGAGCGATCGGATCGCCTGATTGATCGAGCCCAGAAGAGCGAGATAACCGACGATAGTCGTCAGGCTGCACAGAATCACAGCTCCCCCCGTGCTCCTCAGCGCACCCAGTGCCCCCTGGCTCGGATCGGCGTGGTAGCGCTGCACCAAGTTTACCGCGTAGTCGACGCCGATCCCGAAGCTTACCGGCAACGCGATGAAGTTGAAGAAATTGATCTTGATGTGGACGGTGGCCATGCCCAGCCCTAGCCACCCGAGCCCTACCAGCAACGCACCCAGCACTGCGATGGAGTGAGACAGACGGAAAGTGAGCATGACGGCGAGCAACGTCATCAGGAACGACAGCAGAATCGAGCGGGGAATATCCCGGGTGACGCTTTTTAGCATATCGGCGAAGATGACGGCTCGACCGGAACCGCGGACCAACTCGCCGTTGGGTAACGGTACCTCGCGGAATGAATCTGCCCAGCGCATGAGATATTTGAGGTCG
Organism: Polyangiaceae bacterium; assembly: GCA_036505155.1. Lineage (GTDB taxonomy): Bacteria > Myxococcota_A > Polyangia > Polyangiales > Polyangiaceae > DASXTY01. Next base: position 2,799 of record DASXTY010000432.1, read on the forward strand.
GAGTCGCTCTTTTTTGCGGTTGGCTCGATGAGGACAATCCGGCCGGAGACTCCCTGGTTGTCCATGAAGGGGCGCGCCGCCGCCTCCGGAAGGTCCTTGATTCCCCACGGCCGAAGGTCCTCGGGCGGGAGGTAGTCTCGAATTTTCTCGAAGTCGGCTTCGCGGATCACGCCGCGGCGGTGCGCTTGCACGACCCGCGCCCGAATCTGATGCAATAAAGGCAGCTTTTCCGGTTGCTGATCGGGAACCAAATCGAAAATCGTGTGGACCGCTTCGAAGGGCTTCAGGGTCGCTGGCGCGCTGTCCCGCCGAGCCTCCAGAGCTCGCTTGAGCAGCGGCACTTGGTCGACGCGATCCGCCAAGATCACCATCGAGCTATCCATGTTGGCTCCGAGAATATCGGCTGCGATGGATGATGCTCGGTACATTTCTCGACTACCGTGGAGGTCGTTTTGCATTCGGCGCATGTTGTACTCCATCGGATCGGATCGAATGTAGGGAATCAAGGCGATCGCCCCGGCCAGAGCCAGCGCCGCCCCGGCCAGCCCCACCGCCCGCGGAGCGCGCCGGACCACGTAGGCCAGGGGCACGCCGAAGCTCAAGCCGTAAAATCGCCTCCGAGCCAGCCAGCTTAGAGGAGCAGGCTGGTCGAGGCGTCGGAACGGCAACCAGCGATCCGCAAACAACAAGCAGGGGGGCAACAGCGCGTAGCTAGCGACCCAGCACAGCAACATTCCGACCGAGCCGATGAACGCGAAGTGGCGAAATGCGCGGAACTCACTAACGCCCAATGAGGCGTACGCGGCGGCCGCCGCAAGCGCGGCGGTCAAGGTGGATGGCCATGTCTGCCGGTGCGATATGCAGATCGCTTCTTCGATGCTGAGCCCCTTGCGGCGTTCCTCGAACAAACGCGCCAGATAAATGATACCGAAATTGATGCCGTTGCCCGCGACGATGCTGACCAGAAACCCGGTGGCGACGTTCAGATGGCCGATGAAGATCTGGGTCACCCCGAAAGTCAACGCGAGCCCCACTAGAATTGCGGCTCCCAGCGCAAGCAGCGCTCGAACGCGCATGAAAAACAAGAACAGCACGCCGAGAATCAACGAGACACCCAGCACCCCCACGCTGACCAGGTCGTCGCGGACGGCTCCGTATTCCGCAAGGCCGGTGACCAGGTCCCCCGCAAAAGTCACTTTCAGAGAAGGGTAGGGCGCTTGCTGGTGTAACCGGGCGACTACATCGCGTACGCGCAAAAGCGCCTCGCGCGCGCCACCGAGATCGCCGGCGGCGATTGCGGAGTTGACCACGACCACCAGAGCGCGTCCGTCCGCCGATTGGTAATAGCCGTCCGGGAAGGGACCCGAATTCAGGCTGAAGCGGGTTCGAACCGCATCCCAGCTCATCGGTGGCGGTTCGTCTTCGAGATTCAGGTCGGCTTCCCGCCCCACCTCCCAGCTCCAGCGCGCTTCGATATCGTCCCTGAGCTTTTGAATGTCCTCGAGCTTGGCGAACATCCCGGCGCGCGGTGCAAAAAAACGCCGCGCTTCGTGAACACCGTCCGCAGAATCGACCACCCACGGCGGTCCCAGGCGGAAGATGGCCGCTGCCAGCCGATCGCCAAAGGCTCGTTGGTCGGAGCGTGTTCCGCCCTCTACG
>DASXTY010000433.1:0-5112 GCA_036505155.1 Polyangiaceae bacterium
CGGCCGGAGCGCCAGGCTCGAGCTGGATGGTCGCCCCGACCTTGACGGCGGTCGAAGGGCTTCCCGGTGCGGGTGGCGGTTTCGTCAACATCGGGACAAGAAAACGCGGGGCGCGCACCGCTTGTTCCGGACTCTGGTGGAACGCGAGACGCGCCAGCAAGACCTGCGTGACGTTGGTCGCGATGGTGAGGCCTCCAGAGCCACCGAGCGCCAGCACCGGCTCGCCGTTTCGCACCACCAGAGTTGGCGTCATGCTGGAGACCGGGCGAGCACCGGGGCGAGCTCGATTGGGACTTCGAAACGGACCGAAATCGATAATTTGGTTTTGCCTGGTGAAATCATCGAGCTCGTCGTTGAGCAATATCCCGCTTGGCCCCGCAGTAACTTTGGCGCCAAACGCGTTATTGATGGTGGTGGTGAGCGATACCATGTTCCCCTCGACATCCGCGGTCACCAAGTGATGGGTGCCGTGTTCGGAGAGGCCCGCGCTCGGAATGCTGTGCGTTAGTTTGGGGTTGAGGTGCGACTTGATGCGAACGAGCCGGTCCTTGGACAAGAGCCGCCCGAGGTCGATTTTCTCCTGGTCCGGATCGCCGAGATAGAGCACCCGATCGAGGATGGAGACGCGCATCGCTTCAGCCAACACGTGCGCATACTCGCCGGATTGCAACCCGAGCTTTCGAAGCTCGGCGCTGCTGAAGAGGCCCAGCACCTCGGCCAGCATGAGCCCGCCTGCCGACGGCGGTGGCATCGAATACACATCGTAGCCCTCCCAGCTTATTTGTAAGGGTGTTCGCTGCACCGCGCGGTAGGCGGCGAGATCCGCCCTGCTCACCGCCCCGCCCAGTTTGTGGGATTCCTCCACGATCTGGGCGGCTATCGACCCCTCATATATGGCCTGCGGTCCCTCGTCGCGCAGTCGCTTGAGGGTTGCCGCGAGCGCCGGGTTTCGCACGCGCGTCCCCACCAAAGCGGGTCGACCGAGCGGATAGTAGAGAGCGTGGATGGCTGCGTCGATGTGGAGCTCGTCACGCATGCTGGTCAGCGTGTTCGCCACGTGCTCCCCGAGTGGAAATCCCTGCTCCGCCCAACGCACCGCGGGCGCCACGATCTCCTTCCACCGGCGAACACCGAAACGCTGATGTATTTCGAAGAGGCCGCGCGGCTCCCCCGGAATCCCGATCCACCGACCTCGCTCAGGCTTCGCCACCCGACGCGACTCGAGCGAGCCGACATCGATTGCGAGGGGCGCCGTCTCGCGAAAGTCCAGAAGGAACGGCTTTTTTTCCCGCGCATGCCATACCAACGCAAAGCCGCCCCCCCCGAGACCGCTGGAGCTCGGGCTCACCACACCGCCCACGAGCGCCGCGCTCACTGCGGCATCGACCGCATTACCTCCCGCCCGCATCTGTTCGAGCGCTTCCCGGGTTGCGATCTTGTTTTCAGTCGCTGCCGCCATGCGCGCCGCCGCTGGTTGGGCATCCAGCGAGGGAGACAGCGCGTAGAGCGAGCACGCAAACGCAAAGGTCAGGAGCGCTTCGGAGGCCTGGAACCGCAATTCAGTCGTCTTTCCGAGCGGGGTGGGGAGCTATCTGATTCTGCCACGGGGCCGCGGCGCCCTGCTCGACCCGGGCCCGCCGGGCGCCTATGCTCTCTCTTCGTGCAGTTCGTATTCGTCATGGACCCAGCGGAAAAAATGCTGGTCGACCGGGATACCACGTACGCTTTGATTCGATCCGCACAGAACCGGGGGCACGACTCCTGGCACTGTCTGCCGGTGGAGCTTTTCAATCGGGGGCGAGACCTCTGGGCCAGAGCGCGACCGATTCGGGTGCGGGACACGCCGCCGCACATAGAGCTCGGACTGCCTGTCCCGATCTCGCTTGTGAAGTCGGACGCGGTGTTTCTGCGCAAAGATCCTCCCTTTGACCGGGCGTACCTGTACCTGACCCAGCAGCTCGACCTGGTCAAAGACGCCACTTTGGTGATCAACGATCCGCGTGGCGTTCGCGATGCGAATGAAAAGCTGTTTGCCTTTCATTTCGCACAGTTCATGCCACCGTCGCTGGTGAGCGCGGACCCGCCGCAGATCCTGGATTTCATAAGGCGCAGCGGACCGTCAGTGCTGAAACCGCTGGACGGGGCGGGGGGCAGCGGGGTGGTCCGGGTCTCTGTGGACGACAAGAACACGCGGTCCCTGATCGACCTTTTGACGCGTGAGGGACGACGGCTCGCGTTGGTTCAAGAGTATTTGCCGGCCATTGAAACCGGTGACAAGCGGGTGCTCGTGCTCGACGGCGAGCTACTCGGGGCAATTTTACGGGTGCCGCGGGACGATGACCTTCGCGCCAATATCCACGCAGGCGGCCGGGTGGAGGCGACGGCGCTGGACGCGGCCGAGAGCGCGCTGGTGCGCGAGGTGGGAAAGCGCTTGAAACAAGACGGCTTGTGGTTCGTCGGACTGGACCTCATCGGGGGAAAGCTGATTGAGGTCAACGTGACCAGCCCAACCGGGATCCAAGAGCTGGGCCGGCTCACGGGCGGGGAGCCCGAGGGGGAGGTGTTGGCATTTGTCGAACGCAAAGCGGCCGAAATCAAAGCGGCCTTTTCCTGATGAGGCCCGCGGGGGGTCACAAACTTGGCCCAGGGTCGGGCGCGGGTTGAGCTTGGCGCCCATGCCGCGTTCTTACTCAGTGAAAGCCGGCTTTCACCGCGCCCGGTGTGAGGTGTGCCCCAGCCCTTCCGAACCGGAGCGCAACTTGGGGCTCGTGCGCCCCCGTGTCCGCCGGGTTCTTGTGGGCGACCGCGTCATCGCGCTTTGTGAAGAGCATTTCAAATTGCTCCACCTAGCCGACGTGCAATCGGTCGAGCAGGTCCGCGCGCTGTTCATGGAAAACGTCGGCATGCGTTCGCTGGTTTCGCGCAGGGCGCCTTTGGATCGTCGAGCTTTTCCGCCTCGCCCGGAAGGCCGAAGACGGGACGTTGGGCGACGAAGAACCGATCGAACAACCTAGCTCATTCCCCGAGAAACTCGCGAATCTGGTATTTCGGTCTCCTTGCGCTCGCCGTCGGAGCCGCGCTCGCAGCCAGCGTATGGTTTCGATCGAGGCGAAAGCCGGTTGAGTCGCCGGTCGCGGAGCTGGTTTCACTGAGAGCGGTTCCACGAGAGACTGAAGTTGCGCTGAGCGCGAACATCTCCTTATTGCGCCGGCATGGGCTGCTGACGTCGCGCGATGCCCTGCCGAAGATGGCCGAGCTAAGCGCCGGCTGCGCCTTCGATCCGCTCGAGCGGGTAGAAAATCTGGTTTTTGCCTTGCCCGCCCTAAAATACGCTCGAGACCCGGGCAGGTATCAGGATTACGGCCTGGTGGCCGTAGGGCACTTGGCGGCGGGTCCGCTGTTGGCCTGTGCGACGGCTCAAGTAAAAAATCGCGGTGGCAGGGTCTCGCTCATCCGAATCGGCACCTTTCAATCTTTGCGCGTACCTGACCGAGGCGGCGAGCTTGCGGTGCGGAGCGGCCTTTTGCTCCTCGGAGGAGGGGCTTATCTGCGCGACATGATCGACGCTGCCGAGTCGCGCGCGCCGAGCTTGCTGGAGAACCCACTACACACCGCGCTGAGAAAGGAACTGGGGGCGGGTGCTCTGGTGGCAAGCTGGGTGCCGGATGCGGGTTGGGCGGAGCGTCAAGGGGCAGAAGAGGGATCGATTCTTTCGCCGCTGCGCCACGTGCGCGCCCTGGGACTGCGCATCGACGTCGCCCCAAAATTCGAGGTGAAACTGCTGCTCGGCTGCGTGGGTGCGGAGCGCTGTAAGGAAGTATTGCGCTTGGCGGAACAGCTGCGGCAAGAAGCCTCGCCGGAGCTGGAAAGAAGGCTACGGGTGAGGCTTCTCGATTCCCGGGTTTGGGCTCGCAATAACCAGGTCTGGTGGAGCGCCGATCTGCCGCAACGCGAGGCGCGAGCAGCGCTGCTCGCTTTCTTATCCGAGCTTGGCTTTTCAACGGCGCATTGACCGCTCACTTTGGCCGCGCAGAAACTGTCCCCGGGGGGGCGATTTTCGGCGGGGCCCACCGGATTACGGTTGGCTTTCCCGACGACGGAAATCGAATACGGCGAAGCCCGCGCTCGACACAGCGGGGCGCCTGCAGGTCGGTCGGCTCCGGACGCATTGTCAAGTTTCCCAGGGTTCCGCGCTTGATGATGGTAAACGTCATCGTCACCGTGCCGACGGCTGAATCGGAAGCGCTGCGAAAACAACCGATGAGCTCCGACGCGTGAGAGCGCAGCGCGGACCTAACCTGCAGAAGACCGAGCCCCTGCCCACCGGGAACCTCTAAGCCCGCTACTCCTTCATCGCGAAAAGCTTCGTCCGGAGTCAAAAGCTCCACATTGCGCAAGCTCCCAACACTCTCGGTGACGGGGCGCAGCCCGCGCAGAGCCTGCTCGACATCTTCACCGGGAGCTTCGCTCCACCCGCGCGCTTCACGCATTGCTAGGCCGCCAGCCGGGGCGGGCCGGGGATTGATTTCAGCCCGGACGTGGAGCAATTGGCGAAACTCAGCGGAGCTCTGCAATGCGAGCGGAACTTCCGCCTCGTCACCCAGGGTGATCGCGTGCACCAGCAATAGCCCGCCGACCACCACCAACACGGACAGCGCAAAAGCCAAAACTTTCCGGCTCTCCCATTGCGACGTGCGATCCATCGGGCGGACCGGGGGCAACATCTGGAAAAATAAAGCAAAGTCGCCGTATTGGAGGAGCCCGCAATCGCCGACCGCCAGGCGGTATTTGGGGTTACTGAGCGCCAAGCTGGCCGGCGTCTGCCAGTGGGACGCAAGCTGAATACGGCCTCCGGTCGTACCGCTCGGATCGAGCTCCCAGCCAGAACCTTTGGCACTGAGCGGAACGTCCGGCGCCGAGCTCCCGAGCGGCTTCGGTAGGTACTTGCCGTCGCCCAGGCGCAGCGACTCTCCAGGACGAAGCTCACGCATCCCGAGCACGCCGTCGCCCCAGAGCACAGCCGCTCGCAAAATCTGGAGCTCGTCCTTCATTGTCGGGTTTCTTACCACCGGCACGGAGGCCGTGGAGGAGGCACGAAGCCCGGCGTTTAAC
>DASXTY010000434.1:0-3621 GCA_036505155.1 Polyangiaceae bacterium
GCGCTCTGCAGGCTCTGCGCCAGCGTCGCCACCTTTTCGATATCCCCATCCGGCGGCAAGAGCCCTCCGATCACGGCGCCCGCTATCTCTGCACTCTGGATTTGTGATGCATGCTCGAGATCGACGCCACCGATCGCCACCAGCGCGCAGCCCGCGGCGCGGGCGCGCTGGGCGGCGTCCAGCAGCGCCTCGAACCCGACCACCGGATCCGGATTACCCTTTGAACGGGTCGCGAATACCGGACCGAACGCCACATAGCTGGGCTTTGCTTGCAGCGCCTGCTCGAGCTCGACTGGATTGTGGGTCGAGACGCCGATGCGCAACCGGGGGCCAATGCGGCGCACTTCTGTCACCGACAAGTCGTCTTGGCCAACGTGGACGCCGTCACAATCTGCGAGCAGCGCCAGGTCTGGCCGGTCATTGGCGAACAGCAGAGATCCCGCCCTCGTACAGGCAGGACGGAGCGCCCGCAACAGCGTCAGGGTCTCTCGCGGGGAGGCGTGTTTAGCCCTGAGCTGCACCAGCTCCGGTCGGGCAGTGAGCACGGCATGGGCAAACTCCAGCGGGTCGAGCTTGAGCGCTGTGAGGCTGTCGAGGTCGATAATGGGGTAAAGGCCACGCATCTTGGACTCCTCGCGAGCAAGGGCGGCTATATGCTAGCCCTTGGCCATGCGTTGGGTAGCTACCGCGCCGCTCGTAGTGATGATTGCACTGGATTGCGGCGGCGGTACCTCTCAGAAGCAGGTGGCGTCGCCGACAAAAGCGGATGCTTCCGCCGAGCCGGCGGGCGGGCTCGATGCGACCCCTGACGGAGGCGCACCCCGGGATGCGTCAGCCGCGGCACCCGAGGGCGGTACTGCCCGCGACGTCCAGCTTTCGGTGCTCAAGGCCGCCGAGCCTGCGCTCTTGGCGCGTCTGCGCACGCCGCTGGCGGACAAGGGCCCGGTTCGAATGGAGCTCATCGAGCAAGGACCGGATCTGCCGTGGGTGATGGCGATCGTAAACCACGGGGATCGGCCGGTGCGCGTGCTGGGTGATCCGAGACTGATGAAGCTAAAAGTCCAGGCGCCCGGCAAAAAGAAACCCGTGACGTGCGAGCTGCCTCAGAGCGTTCGCCCCTGGCGCGCGGATACTGAAATGGAACAGACGCTGTCACCGGGCCAAGGGCTATACGACACCCTGGATCCCAGGCTTTATTGTTTTGCATCCAAAGGCCAATCCTCCTTGGTCCCCGGGGCGCAGGTCACCCCGGAATATGGATGGCCCACAAAAAAAAGAATGAAGTGGCAGCATGGCAAAGCCGTGGAGCAGCCACCGGATCCTCCATTCATCGCCATGATTGCTGCAGACACTCCGGACGGCCGACCCGCTTCACTGAACGACCCGCCGCCGAATACGAAAGGCCCAGCGCCGGTTGACGCCTTCAAGCAGCTCGCCGGGAGCATGTTCGCGCTGGGTTCCGAATACTCCCGCTGGTCGCGCCACGTCATACCAAGCGAAAGCGAGGAAGCAGGTCCGCTCCACTTTCAACTGAATAGCGGCTCGGACGTGCAGGAGGAGCTCGGCACCATGGTGTCGGTAACCCTGAAAAATCGGTCTAAGCACAAGGAGATCGTGTATTTTCGCCGCGAGCTCATCAGCTTCGAAGTGATGGGGCCCGACGGGTTGTCCCAGTGCGACGCCAAACCCGACGACCGCGCGCCGGAGCCGCAATCCTTCGCCAGGTTGGGCCCAGGCGGATCGGTGTCGGCGACCAGCCGCCTGGTGGAGCTCTGCCCGCGCGGAACCTTTGCACACCCGGGATTGTACCTGGTGCACGCGCGCTTCGATGCCAACCAGAAAGGTGCCATGTATGGACTCGACGCGTATGTGGGGGAGGTCGTTTCTGACAACCCGGTTGCAATTCGCATTCGCCGCGGCGACTTTCCATACACCAGCAAACACAAGATGCGGTCCCTGGAGCTCGCTGTCGGTGACGGTGGAGTCAAGTGAGGGTGTCTCGCCATCCGATGGGGCTAAGCGCGCGCAAAAGAATAACGGAACGATTTGAAGCGTGGAAGGGATGGGGAAACAGAAAACCTGAGCAGCGACGAACTCGACGATGACGGGCGAGCTCGGCTACACGCATCACTCGACCGTGCGCCGGATGACGAGGATGCGGGTCGCGTTGTCGACGCTGACGAATTCCTCGCGGAAGTCCGCGCCGAGAAGTGAAGCTCAAGTACGCCCGGATACATCCGGATTAGAAGCGGGGTAACAAGTGTAACCGCATTCGCGAGCTCCCCAGAAGTCGAAGCACACATACCCAGGGAGGCAATCCGCATCACTCATGCAACTGGCTTGCACTCAGAAATTCCCGCCGCTCCTCGGACTTGGTGAAGGCTTTTCAATTGTGTTGCAAGTCACTGCTCACCGCTGCCACGCCAGCAACATGGCGCAATATGGGCCACCTGAGCCCTGGCACGTGTATTTCACGATGTTTCTCGGGTACCGGAACCTGGCACGGCACGTGCTCGAGCCAGTTGGGGAAGGGTCGAATGAAGAAACTGGCACAGGTTGGAATCGCCCTCATTTTCGCATTTTTGCCCGGATGCAGTGCCCCTAGTCAAGGATGGGGTAGTTCATCGTCTCCGCCTGATCTTTCTGCCGGCTCCGGAGCAGGTGGCGGCTCTTCGACAGGAGGCGCTGCGTTCGGCAGTGGCGGAACGACGTCGGCTGGGAGCGGTGCTCTGCTCATCTCAGGTGCTCCGGTCGACAGCACCTCCACGTCGACCTCGGTCGAGGCCACCGGGGCGGGTGGCGCGCCCGGAGTGAGCCCCGGAGTGCTCACCGCGGGGGCCTGGGACGACAACGCCAATTTTCAACTCTTCCTGGGATACCAACAAAGTATTTTTGAGCTGCAACTCTCCGGACTTCTCACACTAATCACAATCGAACAGCAGCAGTCCGCACACGACGCGATAGCCTACGTCCCCACCCCGCGCGATCTGCTCGATGTGGCGCTCGTGATCGACACAACCGGCAGCATGGCCGACGAGCTCGGCTACTTACAAGCTGAGTTTGAAGCAATCTCGAGTGCCATTTTCGCGCAGCACCCGAACGCCCAGCAGCGTTGGTCGCTGGTCGTTTATCGAGACGAGGGCGACCAATACGTTGTCCGGACGTTCGCATTTACGACCGACATCAAAGCCTTTCAGGCCGACCTCGCGCAACAGTCGGCCGACGGCGGCGGCGATTATCCCGAGGCACCCGATCAGGCGCTCGCCGCGATGAACACGCTTGCCTGGCGCCAGAGCAATTCGGTCGCGCGTTTGGCATTCTGGGTCGCCGATGCTCCGCACCACGCTCAACGAGCCGACGCGATGGCGTCCTCCATTCAAGGAGCTCAGGCTGCGGGCATTCACGTGTATCCGGTGGCATCGAGTGGCGTGGATGATCTTACCGAACTCACCATGCGGTCCGCGGCGCAACTCACCGGAGGACGCTATCTTTTCTTGACAGACGACTCGGGAGTGGGCGGGAGCCACAAGGAGCCGACCATTCCTTGTTACTTCGTCACCAAGCTCAATGCGGCTGTGGTCCGTGCGGTTGACATGGAAATGACGGGCGTTTATCATCTGC
>DASXTY010000435.1:0-2842 GCA_036505155.1 Polyangiaceae bacterium
CCGCGTCGGTGTCCTGCCGCGGAATCGGCCGAGCGATGGCTTCCATCACCTGGCTGCGGCTCTTTAGCTTCGGGCGAGTCCCCGCGTATTCGGCTGCCGCGCGGACGCGCTGCTCCGCTGCGCGGTCGAGCTCCAGCATTGCGCGGGCATCCAGGGCGCCTCCGGCGATGAGACTCGTCGCGGCGAGTAGCACCGGGTCTTTTTCCAGCGCCTCTTCGATTTCCGACGCCGACCGATACACCGTGTCCACGTCGCTGCCGGCGTGACCCAATAGCCTGACGCAGCGAAGGTGCAGAACAGCGGAGAGGCGTGAGCGTCTGCAGTGGTCCACCGCCGCCGCGGCCGCTCGGTAGGTCGCCTCGAGATCGGTTCCGTCGGCAAAGAAGTACTCAAGGTGAGGCAAGCCTCGGAGGCGCGTTTCGACCCAGCCGGGAGGCGTGCGGACGCTGAGCCCGAGCCCGTTGTCTTCGCACACTAAAAGCAGCGGCAGCTTGAGGTGCTGATGCAGGGTCCAGCTGATGGCGTTGAAAGCGCCGAGAGCGGTGCTGTGATTGACGGTGGCATCGCCGAAACTGGCAAAGGCGATGGCATCGCTTGGCGCCACGCGAGGCAGGCTCAGCCGCTCACGCCGCTCGAGCGCAAAGGCGAGCCCGACCGCGCGCGGCAAATGCGAGGCGATGGTCGAAGTCTGGGGAATGATGCCCAACCGATGACTCCCGAAGGCTTTGTGCCGCCCGGAGCAGAGCGGCTCCTCGCTCGAAGCGACCAGCGATAGCGCGATATCGCGTGCCAGGTCGACCTCCGGCGCCTGACGGGCGCGCTCGATCTGCAAGGCGGCGCTCCGATAGTGAACCAGCGTCGGATCGCTCAGCCGAGTGAGCCTTCCGAACACCACGTTCGCTTCGTGTCCCGAGCTACAAATGGTGTAATGCCCGAGCCCCTCTGCGCGGAGCTCGTGTGCCGCGACGTCCAAGTGACGAGCGAGCAACATGGATTCCATGAGCTCGCGGCCCATAGCAAAATCCAGCGTCCAAGGGGGGTGCGTCGGACGCTCACCTGCACCCACCCCTTGGCGAAATCGCTGCACCAATTGGTGCGCGCGTTCGAGAGACATCGACCGGATCCCGACTATCTCAAGAAGATTTCCGCACCCTTTGCGGGAACGGAAATGTTGGTCATGTTGGTGGTTGCGATGGTGCCGGGCTCCGATCCGCCGGATGGGACCAGCCCGCCGCCCATGGGCTCCAGGTGCCGGTAGGTCCCCATCAGATCGACGCTAACCGGGCTCGTCGTCGGGTTCACCAACACGAAGCCGTTTTGGTAATCGCGGCGGTACACGCCCGCCTGCAGGAGATCGCTGACCATCGCTCCGGTCGTGGTGGCGGTGCCCAGGTTGAGGGTCCATTCCGGATACCATTCGAGCGGTCCGCCGCCGTCGAAATAGTCGAGGTAGGTGGTGCCGCCTTTAACCAGTAAGTAATTGGCAAGGTAATAAATTCGCTTCGCCATGTCGCTGGTGGACGATAGGTAATTTTGCAAGATGACGATCTTGTTTGCCGCTACCAGAGCCAGGATTTTATTGGTGGATGCCGTCCAATCGGAGGTGCTCCAGCCGGGGTCGGCAAAGCCCTCGCAGAATACGCCCGCCGTCAAAAAGTAGTTCGTGTTGTCCCAAGAGGTCACAAACGAGCCGGTATTCGGAATCAGCCGATAGCCCTGCGCCGACACCTTGGCATCCAGCGGCGCGATCCAATCCTGCCAGGCTTGGATGTAGGTCTTGTTTCCAAGCTCCGGGATGACGGTGTCGCGAGCTCCCGTCCCTGAGAGACGAGGCTCGGGCGGCGACTGCGCCTCCCATTGCAAGAGGTCGGGCGAAGCCGAATCGAAAAATACTCCGTCGTAATCGCCGGCTTGCATTTGTTGGATCAGCACGTCGCCCCAATATTGTACGAACCCCGGGTCGGCGAGATTCATGAGAAACTTGCCGTCGACAGTGCTGGTCACGCGCTGAATCGACGTGTTGTGCCAAAACCAGCTTTCGTTGGTGGTCACCGTTGGCAGGTCATTGCCCCAGGTGCTTCCGTCGATGATGTAGCTGACCGCGGACTGCCAGATGGCGAGCTTGTAGTGCAGAACGATGAAGTTCGGATCCAGCGCACGCAGCGGAATGGACTGATTCAGCGTTTGCTTTTGAGTTCCCACGTAGTGGGTGACCACGAACTGCTGCTGCGCGGGAGTGAGATTGGGGAACTGGTCGGCGAGGATGGCGATCTTGCTCGAGGTATCGGGAAAGGGTCGCTTGTACGCGATGCCGCCGGTGCCTCCCGAGGCGGAGCCCGCCGCGCCCCCCGCTCCTCCGACGGCGAGACCCCCGGAGCCCGCCGCGCCCCCCATCGCAGCTCCGTTTCCGCCACTCCCTCCACCTGCGGTGGCCCCCCCCGTGCCCCCAGAACCTCCGGCGGTGCCACCACCCAATGCACCGGCGGTTCCAGCGGAGCCTCCCTTTGCGCTTGCTCCGCCTCCAGCCGACGCATCCGGACCGCCCTGGCCTCCGCCGCCCCCGCTGGAGCACGCGCCGAACTCCAAAAGCAGCAACAGTGCAAACGCAACTCCAACCGTACCCCGATCGCCCTGTATGAAACGCGCCATCTTCGCCGCTCGCATTTGCGGCTATTAGTAGCATCCAATCTCCGCCGTCACAATCGCGACCCGGAATTTCTGGATGCAATCCGGCAACCGAACCCGCGTTACAGCCTTCTTCTCGCGCCGCCGCCGAGGGGTTTTCTACCTATCGGGCGCACTGCTCTGCGTCGGTATTGCGCTGCTTTTCATTCGTCTGCGT
>DASXTY010000436.1:0-3127 GCA_036505155.1 Polyangiaceae bacterium
GTTCGGGAGCTTTTGCCGGTAGTGAGGGTGGACGACCGGAGCATCGGGACGGGGCGGCCAGGCCCCACCACTCGAAAGCTGTTGCAGCTTTTTCGCCAAAGGGTGGCTTCGATTCTTGGAGTCCAGCTGGGTTGAATCTCGGGGGACCTCCGGGCTTGAATGGGAACCGCGTCCGGGCGGTCTAAATGGTCACCCGGCACCTACGGATGGCCTGGTCAGGCCTCTCGATCAAACCAACCTTGGAGGAACGTCGATGAAAGCCCGCGGCCGACCGCTTTTCGCTCTCGCCTTGACGGCCACGCTGGTCTTCTCGGCTTTAGGATGTGAAACCAGCAAATGTAAAGACGAGCAAGGACGGGATGCCGTTTGCGCGAAATCGCTGACCCGATTTCTGCCGCAGCAAAATCCAGCACCCGTAACCACCACCTGGTCCGCCGGAACGCCGATCAAGGTGCTGGGCTTGTATGGAAACATCACGGTAAGGTCTGGGGCTTCGGGCGCGGTGGAGGTCGCCTTCAAGCCCTTCGACTACCGCGCCTACGATGCCGAAGCGCAAGCGCGAGACGAGCTGGCGAATAACCTCATCACTTCGGTAGCGACTGACGCGGACGGCACTTTGGTAATCTCTACGGCGCGTCAGCCCGGCTCCTCCAACGGCCTGGGGGCCGATATTGACGTGAAGTTGCCGTCGAACTTCGACGCGCTGCTCAAGGTTCGGAACTCCGGGCAGGGCCCGCAAAACCCCGGAGATGTGGACATTCAGTTCGTCGGAAGCTCGCCACGGGTAGAGGTTATCAACGACGCCCTGGTCGGCTCGTGCACCGTGATGGGCGCACCGAGCCTGAAGTTTACCGAGGTGACCTGCGTGGATGAAACAATGGTAAGCAATGTGAACGACACGGTGAATGTCGCGACCACCGGGCTCATCGCACCGATCCAGGTCACTATTGCGAGCATCTCCGCGTCGGCGGGGCCAAGCAGTATCACCGCCGCCGACTCCGACATCAGCGTCACATTCCCGGCGAGCGCTCAGTTTTCCGTAAACGCCACCGCGACCGGGGGCGCCGTCAGCGCCGGCAGCCCTCCCTCGAGCTGTATGATTCAGTCGACTGCCCCCGACGCCAGCACCATTACTTGCGGAGCCGCAGGCGGACCCGAATATTCCATCAACACCGGTGATGGAAACATCAATGTTTCGTTTCAGTGAAGCGTCTGAAGGTTGCTTCGGTTCATCAGTCTGGTAACTGACCCATCCCGATCCGCGCGATGCGTCGGGCGTCGCACGTCCTAGTCGGCCTGTTCGCCTGGGGCCGCATCCTGAGGCGGCGGGCCGACTCGGGCGGTGACGCGTGGTCCACTCGCGACCGCGACTCACCCCTGCTCGGACGACTCGGACTCGACCGGGGAGGCCGGCGCGCTGGCTCGGGGGATCGGAATGTTCAGACGGCCGCCACCCTGCGCGAGCAATAGCGCGATGGCCTTATCGAAAAACGCGCGCAAAAACGGCACTTCTCGCGGCGGGTGCGTGATGAGCCCGGCTCGCTCGACGAGTTTCATTGCACCGACGAGCTCAAGAGCGCGCACTTCTCCTTCTCGCGAAAGTACGCTAATCGCCGAGTCTTTCATCAGGTGCACAATTTGCTCACGCCGCTGGGGTGAAAAGTAACGATCGGTAGCGGCCGCGATCTCCTCCCGCAGTTGCTGCTGCACGTGTTCTGGATCGGGCTCTTGACCAGGGGAGAGCGTTTCTCCGACTTTGAGCAAGAGCTCGTCCACTGCCGACTTTTCAGGCAGCCAGCTTCTAAACTCGGGTAAAGCGTGCAGACGTTCCGACCCTTGGGCTACTTCGAGCGCATCCTCCTCGGATAGCTCCAGTCCCTCCCCGTCAAAAGGATGCTCCGGTGCTCGCTCCGGTACCGGCTGGAGCCAGCTGGCCGCGCTCTGCAAGCCGAGGGGCTCGGGAAGCCCCGAGCGGGCGTGACAAAGCCGCGCTTGTTCGATGCGATAACGCGCCCACTCCACCGGTACCTCGGCGGGCTTGAAGTCGCCGACCGGAAAGGCGCGGGCGAAGGCGTCCTTCAGCTGTGACTGGCTGAGCTCCTGAAGCTCGATCCTCAAGATTCCGCGCTCATCCTGCAGGATGAGAAAAACCGTTCGATAGCGTCGAGCTGGCGCGCGCCGCGCGATTACGATGAGGGCACTGCCCGAAGCATCCGGTGGAAACAGCCACGCATGTTGGGTTTCACCCTCGTCCACACGGGTAATGGTGGCAACGCGCGGCGGGCGATCGGGAACCGGTACGCCGCGAGCTCTGAGCACGTTCAACGCGCGGCGCGCCGCCTTGCGCGCGGCGCCGCTACCGCGCTCTGCGACCTCTACAATGGCCGCGGCATTTTCGCTTCGGGCCCAGGCGTCGATGAGCTCTGTCGCTTGCATCCCCGCTCGACGGATGGCTTCGAGCGCGCTATCGGCCGAGGAAAACACGAGGTCTGCATCGAAGCGAGTGGGCGAAGGTTCCGACATGACGGCTCAAGCTAGCATCGTTTTGGCTCACCTGCGCCCGCTCATGGAGCGGCGTCCGTCGAGAGCGCGCCCGAGCGTGATTTGGTCCAGAAACTCCAGGTCACCTCCGTGAGGGATGCCGCTCGCGATGCGCGAAATCTGCACGCCCAGGCTCCCCAGCTCGCGCGCCAACAATAGCGCCGTGGCTTCGCCGTCCACCGAAGGCGGAGTAGCGATGATCACTTCCCGCACCGCATCGCGCTGGACGCGCGCCTCGAGCTCTTTTAGCGGGAGCTGATCGGGGCCGATGCCGTCGAGCGGAGAAAGCAGGCGCCCGAGCACGAAATACTTGCCGCGCATGGCGCCGCTCCGCTCGATGGCCAGAAGATCCTGCACCTTGGACACCACGCACAATAGGGTTCCGTCGCGGCGCGGGTCCCGGCACACACCGCATATCGCCTCTCCTTGCGGGTCGACTTCGGCCAGGTTTCCGCAGGCACTGCAGGCCCGCACTCTTTCGGAGAGCTCACCGAGCTCCTTGGCCATCTCTCGGGCGAGCTCGCGTTTTTCGTTTACCAGGAACAAAGCGAAACGTTGTGCGGTCTTTTCTCCCACACCCGGCAGG
>DASXTY010000437.1:0-3714 GCA_036505155.1 Polyangiaceae bacterium
CTCCCGAAAAGCAGCAGCGTCTTTAACACCATCCAGTGAAGCCCCGGGGCGAAGGGCCCATCCCAACCTCCGAGAAAGAGCGCCGAGGCGACCGCCGACGCGATGAGCGTGTGCAAGTACTCGGCCAAGTAGAACAAGCCGAACTGCATCCCGGTGTATTCGGTGGTGACACCCGCCACGAGCTCGCTTTCGGCCTCCGGAATGTCGAAAGGAATTCGATTCGCCTCCGCCAGCGATGCGACGAAAAACATGAGGAACGCCAGCGCTCCCGGCCCTGGCGGCCAGGCGACAAACCAGCCGTGCGCAATTTGAAACCGCACGATGTCGCTCAGGCTCATCGACGAGGCCAGGGTGACCGGCACCAGAGCCGCCAAAACCAACGGAATCTCATAGGAGACCCCCTGGGCAACGGCTCGCATCCCACCGAGCAACGCGTATTTGTTCGCGCTGCTAAAACCGGCGATCCACACCGGAAATACCAGCAAACCCCCGAGCGCCAGGACGTAGAGCACACCGACATCCAAATCGGCCGCGACCACGTCGGGGGCAAACGGGATCACCGCGGCGGAGCCGAGGGCAAACAGCACGGTGAGCGGCGGAGCCAAATTGAAAAGCGCGCGGTCCGCGCTTTGGGGAACGATGTTTTCCTTTTGTAAAAGCTTGAGGGCATCCGCCAGCGGCTGCAAAAGTCCGAACGGCCCCACCAGGGTGGGACCTACACGGCTCTGCATGCGGCCCGCGAATTTTCGTTCGAACCAAATGGACCACGCGGTTACGGTCATGAGCGCGGTGATGATCACGATTCCGTACAGCGCGCCACGGACCAGCGGATCCATCCAGCCCGCATCGCTCATCGATCCACCTCCCCCATGATGGGGTCGACCGAGCCCAAAATGGCGATCGCATCGCTCACCGTGTGCCCGGGAAGCACGTACGGCAGGCAGGAAAGGGCATGCAGGCTGGGGGGACGGATCTTTAGCCGGTAGGGGCTCGATTCTTTGTTGGCGCCGCCGCCGATGACATAGGTGCCGAGCTCGCCTCGCGGCGACTCCAAGCACGCGTACGCCTGGCCCGATTTTACCCGCTCTTGTGACACGATTTTGATGGGCCGATGGCCGCAGATGGGACCCTCGGGCACGTTGTCCACGAGCTCGCTCACGATGCGGATGCTTTCGCGGATTTCGCGGATGCGCACCAGCGACCGCGCCAGGCAATCCGCTGCCGTTTCGGTTTGAACTTGCACTTCGATTTCGTCGTACGCGTGATAGGGCGCGTGGCGCCGGAGGTCGTGTGCGACTCCTGCCGCGCGCAGAATCGGCCCTGTGATGCCCAAGCTCATGGCGAGCTCAGCATCGATCACGCCGACTCCCTGCGTGCGATCGAGATAAATCCGGTGTTCTGTCATGGCCGCTTGGTATTCGAACGTGCGCTTCAGGATGGTGTCGAGCGCCGCGCGCACCCGTGGCGGCCAGCCCGCCGGAATGTCGTGTCGATTGCCCCCGATGGTGTGCGTGTTGTAGTGGAAGCGGCAACCGGTCAGCTCCTCGAAAAGGTCGAGGATCGATTCGCGTTCGCGGAAACAATACATGAAGACGGTCGCCCCGCCGCCGAGAGCTCCGCCCAGGTCGAGGGCGAAGGTACCGAGCCAGAGCAGATGCGACGCAATGCGTTGCATTTCTGCGACGATGGTGCGGAGATACCGGGCCCGCCGCGGCACTTCCACGCCGAGCAACGCCTCGAAGCCCATGTTGATGGCCTGCTCGTTCATCATGGGCGAGACGTAATCGTTCTTGTCCACGATGGGAGTGATTTGCGTGTAGGCGAGCTTTTCGCAGAGCTTCTCCACGCCGCGGTGCAAATACCCAGCATGCGGCACGGCTTTTACGATGACCTCCCCGTCGAGATACAGCTTGATGCGAAAAACTCCATGCGTCGAGGGGTGCTGCGGTCCGAGGTTCAAGACCATCAGGTCCGCCTCGGGGTCGTACGAGTCGATATCGAGATAGGGATCCGCCGGGCGGAATGCGAGAGCTGCCTGCACCTTATCTCCAGGGAGGACACGCGGTTTCGATGGCGTAGTCCTTGCGCAGCGGGTGTCCTTCCCAGTCATCCGGCATCATGATGCGGCGGAGATCGGGGTGGCCCTCGAACACCACGCCCACCAAATCGAATTGTTCCCGTTCGTGCCAGTCGGCCCCCGCAAAGAGATGCGCTAACGACTGGATGGGCTGACCGTTTTCCACCCGCACGCGCCAAGCAGCTAACCGAGTCCCCTCCCCGGGCGTGCGCAGAGCATAAGCGAGCTCGTAATGTTCCGGATCCGGGCCTTTGGGATTTTCCAACCAGTGACTCGCCACCACAAAGACGAAAATCTTGTATCCGTGTTCTTCTTTGAGCACGCGCGCTAGCTCCAGGTGCCGCGACCGATCGACCAGCGGCGGCGCATCGCTCGGAAACTCGACGACTCCGAAGCGACTTTGAAGCAGCTCCCGAAACTCTTGGGGGGGCTCGAATCCCCTCACAGCTGGTCGAGCTCCTCGCCCGACTTCGACCGCCGCACCTTGACCAAATTCATTTCCGAACCGAGGCCCAGTGAGCCGGCCGATAGCACCTGTTGTTCGCTGAGCTCGGGCGGCCGCTCCGGGTCTCCAAGCCTGGGAATACTGGGCTTTCTCAAGTGCGGCGAGGCCGCCGGGCGCGCTTCTCGCTGGCTGAACTTGCCTTGGTGCACCAGCCTCACTTTTTCCTGCAAGCGCAGCAGCCCGTGCATCAACTCTTCGGGGTTTGGCGGGCAGCCGGGAACGTACACATCCACCGGAATGAAGGTGTCGATGCCCGGTACTACCGAATAGATATCGCGATAGAAGTCACCGGAAATCGCGCACGAGCCCATGGCGACGCACCACTTCGGCTCCGGCATCTGGTCCCACAGCTTCTTCACCCGAGGCGCCATTTTCACGGTGATGGTTCCCGCGACCACCATGACGTCGCTCTGGCGCGGGCTGCCGCGCACGATGGCGCCCATGCGGTCGAGGTCCACGCGGCTAGCGGCGGCCGCCATGAATTCGATGCCGCAGCAGCTCGTGGCCATGGGAAAGATCCAAGGCGAGTTGTTTGTGCCCCAGGTGAGGAGCCGATCCAAGCTGGTGGTGGCGAGGTCGAGCCCCGGCACTTTCAACATGAAATCGTACAGCGGATGCGAAAAGGCGCGATCCTGCTCGTTCACTGCCACTTCAGCGCTCCTTTTCTCAAGGCATAGGCCCAACCCAACATTAGGATCAGGATGAAGATCGCCATGTCGATGATGGCGACCATTCCCAGCTCGCCCAGGGTGAGCGCCCACGGAAACAGAAACACGGCTTCCACGTCGAAGAGCACGAACACCAGCGCCACCACGTAGTAGCGCGGATGAAATCGGACCCAGGCAGGACCGTCGATCTCTTCGCCGCACTCGTAGGTCTTGAGCTTCAAGGGCGACTGGTGACGGGCCTTCACTTGAAGCAGCTTCGCTCCCAGGAGCATGCTCGCTCCGACGATGCCCGACAGAATCAGAAAAACTAGAGCTCTAACCCAATCTTGCACAGGGAGCGAGTCTCCAGCTCAAGGCGCGGTCGATACGCACAGCCGATTACCTTAGCACGTTTACCAAGCGCCGCTCACCTCCAAGCTGAACGGCCTCCCTCCGAGCCCAAAGGACGGCGATAGCGAGATCAT
>DASXTY010000438.1:0-7501 GCA_036505155.1 Polyangiaceae bacterium
CGCGAGGAATGTACAGCGCGGCGTGGGTGAATAGGTGAACCACCGGCTGACGGCCATCGCGCCGGTGGCGCACATCCAGCGCGGCGATGAGCTCGCGGAAAACGCGTGCCGGGTTCCGCCCCCGTTCTCCGCGGAACGAAAGCAGGTGGCCGAGCGGCAAGCGCCCGCTTTGGCCGGTCCGCGGCTCGTAGAGCCGTGAGTCGAAAAAGCGCAAGACCACCGACTCGCCGCTCAGAATCAGTTTCTTGGCGACGGCCAGTGCCATGCCTCGGGCGAAGGTTGCGCGTTCGCCGCGCATGGAGGCTGAAGCGTCGATGAGCAGGTAATGGATGCGCTCCGCTTGGTCCCTAACCTGTTCCCGGGCGTAATAGAGGACCTCGTCATCGGCAATGCGCCGGAGCATCTCCGGCTCGTCCCACGCCAGCTCCGTCAACACCAAGCCGTCGAGGTTGCCGCGTCGCGAAAGCCCGGCGTAACCGAATGCAGTGTGGCGGGCTATCGTAGGATGGGTTTTGGCTTCCAGCACACTCGGCAGGATCTCCATCGAGAAGCTTACGACTTGACTCGCCTCTGGAGATCCCAGAACGCTCAACAAGTCGACCTGAGCGGTCGGCCCCTGAGCGCTGTCGCCGCCCAACAATCCAAACAGCTCAAGGGTTCGCGAATCCACCGAATCCAGCCAGGTGAGCGCGTACAGTCGGGAACCCACCAGCTCCCGCAGCGACGCCCAGTCCGACGCCCGGTTGATGGCGTCGAACAGCTCGAGCAAGCGCGCTTCGATGCGCTCGAAGAGCAAAGGATCCAGCGGCAGTCCGGAAACGTAGGGCGGCGTCGGGCAACGCTCGGAAACCGCTCCCACCAAACGCGCCAGCAGAACTACCATCAAATCATGGTTCAAATGAAGCGAGGCCGCTCGCCGGGCCAGTTCGCTATGGGCGATTTCCTGAATCAGCGCGTCGTAGGAGCCCAGCAGCTGTTCAGCGTCCTCGAGCAAATTCGCCGAGCCCGCCGGTGACCAGCTTTGCCGGATCGCGCGAGTGACCAGCTCATTTGCCGGCACGCGGCGGCCAAACTCTAACTCGACCGCGGGAGCTCCAAGCGCCAGCCCCAGGTCGTGTACTAGCGCGAAAGGAAAGTTTACCCCCAAGCGTTTCAAGTCGTGGTGCCAGCGCACTGCGCACAGAGCCAACGTCGATGCCCGCGGTCGGACTACGCTGAGCGCGAGAGTACCGAGCGGTCCGGCGATGGCCGGATCATGGTAAAGCGACTCGGAAACTGCCATCTCTCTTTTTTCCAACCGCGGGGCGTTCCGCCCGGTGCCCCGACACATGATATGCTGATCGCAGCAATGAGACTCGGGCGAACGGCGATTCTAAGCTACGCTATATTGTTTGCTGCGCCTGCAGCAGGTCAAACGGATGCGGGCCCGCCGACAGCAGGGTTTGCGCCGGTTCCGCCGCCCGAGACATCGGGCCCGAAAAACACCCCACCGCCAGAATCGGCTCCGGTGCCCGAGCCGGCGCCAACGGTTGCGCCGCCCCCGCCTCCGACGACTGCGCCGCACCCCGCACCGCCGCCCCCGACACAGGCTCAACCCGCACCGCCGCCCGCTCCCGCACCGGCAGTACAACCCTACGGCCCACCACCGCCACCACCACCCTACTATTATTATCCACCACCACCGCAAGCTCCCTACGAAGCGCCGCTGCCCCCTCCGCCAAAGCCGGATCAACGCTTTCTCAGCATCACGATATCGCCGCTCCATCTGCTTCTCCCGGTTGTCGAGCTCCAGGGCGAATACCGGGCCATCGATCACGTTTCGGTGGCCATAATTGGCGGCTTCGGCTCGGTTCCTATCAAGGACCAGTACGGGAACAACTTGGGCCACGCTTCGGTCTGGGAGTTTGGAACCCAGCTCATGTGGTATCCGCTCGCCGAGTTCAAGAAGCTCGGAGTCGGCGCCGAAGCGATCTACCTGAGAGCCAAGGTCGAGAATATCGGGGGATTTAACATTGCCGGAGTTGCCTCCGGCTTGGCAGTTGGGCCACTCATCGGATACAAGGTGCTCACCGAGTCCGGCTTTACCTTCGTTGTCCAGGGCGGGGTGTCCTATATGGCCGTGCGCGGAGAGACCAAAGATACCCAGGGGTTGTCGTCCAGCCAGCAACAATCTGCGGTGCTGTTCAATCTCAACCTAAACCTCGGCTGGACCTTCTAATTGTACCGGAGCGGCATGTGGCACCTCGTCAAGCGGCCGACGAAGTGCCGAGGAGCATCACCAACTCCTCGATGCGCCGAGCTATGTCCTGAGCGCGGCGCCTCAAATCGGCCAGGTTGCGAGCGTGCAGATGCGGTAGAGACCAATCGATGTAGTATTAAACAGCGACGCTGCCAGCCGGCTCCATTCGGATGCCTGACTGACGAACAATAACTCCCCCGACCCGCCGGTCCCGGGAACGACGCGGGCCGCACTCCGCAAAAGTTTGCGCCCCTCGTGGGGGGCGATTTATGACGAACGCGTGACCAGAGAACACAGTGGAAAACCTGGGGAGTTCACGGTGGTAAGCTGGGGTTGCCTGGAGTGAAAAAGAGCCCTCGCCCCTACCCCGGCGCCCTGATCGTGGCCGAAGGCATCGACGGTTCGGGCAAGACTACTCAATTGTATTTGCTTCGGCGCTGGCTCGAGGTGTCGGGCTACCGAGTGTTCCACACCGAGTGGAACTCATCGCCGTTGGTCAGGTCCGCCACCGGTCGGGGCAAAAAAAAGCGCCTGCTAACTCCAATCACATTTTCGCTGATTCACGCAGCTGACTTTGCCGATCGCTGCGAGCGGCAAATCCTTCCGCTCTTGCGCAGGGGCCACTTGGTGCTTGCCGATCGCTACATTTATACGGCGTTCGCGCGGGATGCGGCTCGAGGATGTCTACCGGGTTGGCTGCGCAACTTGTACACCTTCGCCCCGGTACCGGATGTGACGCTATTCTACCGCGCGCCCCTGGAGGTATCGCTCGACCGGATCTTGCGCAACCGGCCGCGCATCAAATATTTTGAAGCGGGGATGGATATGGGACTTTCGCTGGATCCAGCCGAGAGTTTCCGCATGTTTCAACGCATGATCTTGGAGCAATACGATGCCATGACCGGTCGGGATCAGTTCGTGGTTTTGGACTCGACGGTCCCGGTGAACGAGCTCCAGCAAGAAACCCGACGAGCGGTCGCCGCCCGCATCGATCTCGAGCGTTTCAGGAAACGCGTCGATGGCTAAGCGCAAACGTCGCCAGGTAACAAGCGGCGCGCCGGCTCGGTCGCTTCCGGCCAAACGCCAGATCGATGCGCGTTTTCCCAGCGGTCCACCGCCTGGGGTTGCGGGAGATGACCTCACGGGAAAGCTCATCGTGATTGAAGGACCCGACGGATCGGGACGGTCCACGCAGGTTGTGCTGCTCAAGGAATGGCTCGAATCGGA
Organism: Polyangiaceae bacterium; assembly: GCA_036505155.1. GTDB lineage: Bacteria > Myxococcota_A > Polyangia > Polyangiales > Polyangiaceae > DASXTY01. The sequence goes on from DASXTY010000438.1 coordinate 3,467, forward strand.
GGGTTATGGCGTCGCCACCATGGGGCTTCGGCGATCGAACCTTCTGGCTCGAAACATCGACGTGGTGCTGGCACACAACGTGGTTACCCGGCTCACGCTGGCGCTCATGTACGCCACCGACTTTTACGATCAGTTGCAGCGACTGGTGATACCCGCCCTGCGCGCGGGGTTCGTGGTGTTGGCAGACCGGTACATCTTTTCCCTAATGGCCCGCGCTGCGGTGCGCGGAATCGACCGGCAATATCTGGAGAAGATCTATGCGCATGCGGTGCGCCCCGACGTGACGTTCCGCTTTCGCGTGTCACCCGAAGTTGCCTTCGACCGGGAATTCTCCAAGGCGCCCGTCATCAGCTACTGGGAATCGGGGCGCGACATGTACCTGGCAGACGACCTCTATCATTCTTTCGTTCAATACCAGCGGTTGATGCTGCGCGAATTCGAAAGGCTCGCCAAGCGCCATACTTTCATCGACGTGGACGGCGAAGCTCCCATACCCGAGCTCAACGCCGTTCTCAGGCAGCATATCGCGACGCTGATGAACATTCGAAACACGCGTTACCAGCCGACCTCGGCGCTACGTCATTTGTGGCGTTAGTCGCGAACCCAGAGACACGCGACGAAGCCGGTGTTATTGTGCGCCATGCTCATTTCCATCTTTCGTCATGGAATCGCCGAAGACGCGGGACTGCACGGTCCGAGAGATCCAGAACGGGCACTCACGCCGGAAGGCATTCAGCGAACCAGAGAGGCCGCGTTGGGCCTGAAGGCGCTGGAGCTGCTTCCGGACGCCATTTTCACCAGCCCTTACGTGCGCGCTCGGCAGACGGCAGAGCTTGCCGCCCTGGCGTTCGGCAAAAAAACCCCCACTCTAACCATTACCGATGCGTTGTTACCCAGTGCCGATCCGGCCCATCTCTACGGGGAGCTCGCCGGGCGCGGTTGTGAGCAACCGCTGTGCGTTGGGCATGCTCCCCACCTGGACCTCTTCATTGGTTATCTGCTCGGAGCGTCGGCCAGCGTTACCGAGCTGAAGAAGGCTGGGCTTGCGTGTGTGGAAGTGAATGATCCGCCCATGCGGGGTGGCATATTGTTGGGGCTCTACCCGCCGCGTGTGTTACGCGCTTTGGGCTGAAAGCTTTCCTGGCGCAGCGCCTCGAACGCTGACCAACCCCGGCCGGTCCTCAGAGCGGCCCGCGTCAGCGGCCAAAGATTGCTCGAGCTCGTTCCACAGGCGACTGAGCTCGGAACTGTCAAAGCTCGCCCGAATGGCATAAAAGAGCTGTTCTCGCTCCGCCGTCAAATCGATGAGCTCACTCCGCAGTCCGGCGGCAAGTGCCTCGCAACCTTGAGCTTCCAGCTGGCGCAGCTGCCCTTGAAACAGCGACTCCAAGGCTACTCGATCCCGATGATCGCCGAGCAGCTGCTGGAGCTTCTTCAGGCGGTCGAGCAGATCCTTTGCTCTGGGACCCGCCAGCGCCTCCACCAGTTCCAGCGTGTATCTTAGCCGCTTCAGCGACAAGCGCGCGCGGTGCATCTGTTCCCTGCCCGGTTCATCGTCAGAAGGCGGTGACGCGAGCAGTGCACGTTCGATGTCCCTGGCGACTGCGCGATGAACCAACTCTTTTAGCTCCCCGCGGTCGCTCTCCTCCAGGCGATGCGCGCCTCGTTCGATGGCTCTGGGAGCCGACGCCGGCAGTGCTTGGCCACCTGTCCGGTTCAGCTTTTCGAGCGCCTTGGCTCTGCGATCCGCCCGGCTCGCCTCGAGCCCGCACAAGACGTGCTCGAGCGCTGCGCGTCTACCCTTGTCCTCTGCGCGGCGCATGCGCTCCGCCACCGCGTGCACCTGCACGTCCGCGTCGCGCAGACTCGCCGTCGCGCGCACCGTTTTGCGGAGCGTCTTCATGGCGGTCTTGCCTTCCTTCGGCAACACCGGTTCCAAGAGCACCAGTGCGGCCCGGAGGCGACGAGCGGCAACCCGCAAGTCGTGGAGCGCTTCTTCGCTATATTTCCGTCGGAGAGAACGGCGCTCACGCTCGAGCTGGTCAACGCGACGCGTTACCGATTGACTCACACTCGACACCCGGGGCTCCTGAAGCGTGGCGCTCACCTTGGCAGTTTAGCTCCGAATTGAGAAAAACGGAACTCAGCGGGGTCGTCGTTTTTGTCATGAATTCGTCATGAACATACGGGCTGATGCGCTTTGTGACGAAAATCACTAAGGTTTTTTGACGGGTGCGCTTCTCGGTACTTTTTTTTCATTGGTTCTGTTTGCTTGCGTTCACGCTCTTGACTGGGTGCAGTGTCAGCGGGAGCGCCGCTGCGCAGTCAACCGGTGGAAGCGCCGGAGCCACACCCGGCACCGGCGGCGTGCAAACCGGAGGCTACATGCAACTCTGCTCCGGTGACGCAGGGACCCAATGTGAGACAGGCCTCACCTGCAAGCAGTACTTTTGGAGCTCCTTCGACGGTGGCTTCAGCGGGTGCGGCCGGCGCTTGTGCACGCAGCCGTGCGACGCGGGTTGTCCGATGCCGGCTATCGGCTGGAGCGGTGGGACTTGCGACCCACCGGTGTGCTTTACGCCTTAAGCGTGCTATCTTGTAACATCGTGGACTCCCCAGAGAAAACCGTCGGTAACCGGCTCGTGGTCGCCAGTGAGCGGGAAGCGCACGAGTGGCAACGTTCCGTCGCGAACATGATGCGCCATCGTGGCGCTTGCCATCGTGGGGTATTTCGTTTTTCGACCTTCGAAGAGGCTCAGTCGTGGATGATGAATCAGGTAGTGCAAAGCGCGCTCGAATACCGACGAATGCGGACCTCGCGCGAATAGCCCGGAGCCTCAACCAGCACGGCGTAAAATATGCCGTCATCGGCGGTTTTGCCGTGATCCATCACGGCTTTGTTCGGGCGACGAACGACATTGACTTGCTGGTGGATGCTTCGCCTGAAAATGTAGAGCGGCTCCGAGCGGCCTTATCTATCCTCGAGGACCAGGCCGCTTTGGACCTCGACCCTAATGACGTCGCCAAGTACAACGTGGTTCGTGTAGCTGACGAGGTAGTGGTGGACGTCATTGGCTCCGCCGCAGGCGTGCGGCTTGCAGAGCTTGTATCCATCGAATACGCTGAAATCGACGGCGTATCCGTCCCGTATCCTTCTCCGGCCGACCTCTTGCGAACCAAACAGACGGTGCGAGACAGAGACGCGCTGGATCGGCAGTTTCTCGAGGCCCTCCTGCGCGGCGAGATGGGTAGCTTGTAATCGGGAACTCCACAGGCATTAACATGGAGAGCAAACGGAGTGTGCCGGGAAGATGATGTCACCGCTGGCTATGGCTCGACAGATGAGATCCACCAAGTCCGTCTTATTTCCGCTTTCAGTCATGGTAAAAAAGCGTCAGCTCACCGGTTCCATGAAATGGTCATGGGTGGGGAGGGCATCTTCCTCCGCTTTTTCTTGCCGCCGCCTGCGAGCTTTTCTCAGTAAGCAGATCAGCAACAAATACCCGTGCGCGAATCGGAGCGGTGCCGACGACCGACGCTGCATGCGACAGCCGCAACCCCCTTTGTCTGTCGAGCCGGTCGAGCCTATCGCCGCATTTCCAGCGCTTCCGCCGCCGCTCACTGTCGCGCTTCCCCCTCCGCTCGCGATCGCACCACCCGCCGCAAAGGCACCGCCGGCGCCGCTCGTGGTACCACCCGAGCCGCCGGTCTGGGCGCCTGCATCCGGACCCGTCCCCGCATCCACCCCGGGCGTCGCCCCGACCCCCGACGGCTTTACGTCGGCTGCTAGCTGAAACCCCGGATTAGTCCCTTCACCCACATACGCGCCGCGAAATGTGAACGAGCCTTTGGTGGTCCAGTTGAAGTCGCGGTCGTAGTCGAGCTCGCTCGAGACCGCAGAAAGATCGAGTGGCGGGCCCTGGCACTTTCCAACCAACGGATAAAAGTCCATTTGCCCGAGCACCACCGAAGGGTTCACCACATAGGCACCAGCGGCCCCGGCCAGATCGACCAGGTTTTCCCTCACATTGGCAA
>DASXTY010000439.1:0-2380 GCA_036505155.1 Polyangiaceae bacterium
GCGTAGCGGTCAAGGGTGCTCAACAAGCGACAGGCATCCAGCAGAGCGAGAACCGCGTATACGTCCCGGTGACCAGAAGAGAGTTCGACGATGACAGCTCCCCCGCCGGCGGCGGCGAATGGCACCCAGTGGAATCTTGGACGGTCGAGGCAGAATTCGTGATCGGAGCCGACGGCTACGATTCGGTGGTGCGTAGAGCGCTCGGCGTCGACTTTATCGAGTTCGGTCGCCCGCAGGCCTTTGCCATTTTCGAGTTCAAGGCCGACGAAGCGGCGGGCCGAGAGATGAAGCTCGCGTTCCCCGATGAGCTAGGCAGCGCTCTGACTCCGCTTCCCGAAGGACGCGCGCGATGGTCCTTCCAGGTTGCGTCTGAGCTCTCCACCTTCGCAGACGTTTGGCGTCTGCACTCGCTATTGGCCGAGCGCGCACCCTGGTACGGCTCGCGCCCGGCGGCAGTGGATTGGGGAACGGTTACCGATTTCGAGCGGCGGCTGGTGCGACGGTTCGGCAAGGGGCGGGTCTGGCTTGCAGGCGACGCTGCGCACGTCACCTACCCCTTTGGCGGGCAGAGCATGAATGTGGGGATGCAGGAAGCGCACGAGCTTTCCGAGCGAATCGCCGACTGCCTGAAAGGCGGGAAGAGCCCAGAAGCCCTCGAACAATATGACGTAGGTCGGCAGCGCGAGTGGCACAAGCTCCTGGGTTCTAACGGGCATGTCGATGTTTTGCCGCACGCTCCGAAATGGCTTTCGAGTTGCGCGCCAAGCATTCTCCCGGCCCTGCCCGCATCCGGTCGCGACTTGGATCGACTCTTGGGGGAGCTCGGGGTCACCGTGGGGTAGGTTATCCGGTCCCCAATCGCTAAACCGAGTGCAGCTGGACGAAGTCGCTCTCTGCCAGGATGCCGACGATTTTTCCCGCTTCCAAGACAACCAAGCAGCCGATTTTCTTTTCCAACATGAGACGGGCGGCCTCGCTCAGCTTGACATCGGGTGCCGTAGTGACGACGTCGGTTTTCATGGCATCCTTGATGGATAAGAGATCGAGCGCGCCACGTTGCGCATGAGTGCCGTACCCGAGCGCTTTCATGAGCCCGCTGTGAAACAAATCTCGCTGGGTGATGATGCCGACCAAGGCACCGTCTTCGTCGACGATCGGCAAGTGCCGGATCCTCCCGAGGCGCATGACGTCGTCGGCCACCACCATTTTCTCATTGCGCTCCAAGGTGACCACCTCTTTGGTCATCACATCGCGCACGCGGAGGTCTGCTTCTTTCATAGCGTCATTTTGCGCTCCTTGTTTCGCTCGATTTTCCAGCGCGAGCTCTGCGATCAAGCCCTTCGGGAAGGCGCCGGCGAATCACGAAACCCAGAATGTCCGATCGTGTGACGACTCCGAGAAGCGCCTCGCCAACCACCACCGGCAAACAGCGAATGCCATGAGCGCGCATCAGTTCGGCTGCAAGGCTGATCGGCGCATCGGCGTCGACGGTAACCACTGGCGTCTTAGCAAAGGTGACAGCTCGTCGACATTCCGGCTCTTCGAGCTCGACTTTGGAATGACACAACATGCCCACTATTCGCATCCGGCTCACCACCGGCAGGTGGTCGATGGCGTAATGCTCCATGAGCGAACAGGCGACGACCAATGGTTGACCAGCGTCGACCGTAATAGCCGGTGCGCTCATCACGTCTCTGACTCTCAACCGCGCTCGCAAGCTAAGCTCGTTGATTCTTGTTCCCTGAAACTGCTTCAGTCGGCCCTTGTCGCAGTTGCAAAAAGTGTGCTCATTCGGAAAAAAGGTTTCTTGCGGATGCGACCGAGCCCCATAGCGCGCAAGTCCTGCGCGAACGGGCGCAGCACTTGCGTCGCACTGCCTTGTTGGAGCGGCTTGAAACTTGCAGCCCCCTAAGAGTTTCACGTGTCTTCCTCGTGCACCAAACCACCGAAGTCGGGTCTTCCCCGGTCCCGGCCCGAGGCCGCACTTGTCGCCTGGCTGATCTTTGCCGGCTGCGGGCCACCGACGATCCTACCGCTGCCCCCCCCGAGCCGCGAAATCGTCACTGTGGACGGCACTGTCCTCGGCGCCGACAACGCATCACCGGAAACGCAACTGAACCAGAACCTCAAGATCACCGTTCGCCCAGGCGACGGCAATCCGATCGTGGTGGAGCTCGCGCCGGGCTGGTATCTGGCCGAACACGGGCTTCGCTTTTCGCGAGACGATCGCGTGACCGTCGAAGGCACGGAAAATGAAAAGCAGGTGCTGGTCGCAAAGCGGGTGCAGAAGGGCCAGACTCGGGTAAGGCTTCGCACCGATTTGGGCGAGCCTGTCTGGGAATCGCCGGACGCCGGCACCAAGTAATTCGCGCTAGGTTTG
>DASXTY010000440.1:0-5379 GCA_036505155.1 Polyangiaceae bacterium
CTTCCCGCGTCTCGGCATCCCGCGCGCTGAAATCGCTTTCTTCGAAGCCGCGGGTAAGCGCGATCGGGCGGTCCGCGTGTTGTCGCTTGCACGCGGCACTGTCCGTCTCGACCAATCTCCAGTCAGACCCAAGCAGCTGCCCCGGTTATTGCTGCCTGAGCTTTCCACGCGGGCGATCTACGTGTCCTCGCTGAAGTCCGAATCAGAAGTCTTCGGTGTTGTGGTCATGGAGATCGGCGCTCCGAGTAACTTTATTTACGACTGCATGCGGGCGTCCCTGTCCGCAGCGCTGGGGAACGTTCGGCGTCGCGGTTGGCTGCTGTCGGCGTGAGGTTCCAAGCGTCGCAGAAGCCGTGCGGCCTTTTATGCTTGTGCGCGACAACCTCGTGCGTGTTCAGAAAGCAGGGGACGGCGCGCGTCCACGGCGAGTACGTCGTCACAGGGGTCGGACTTCCGCTCGGCGTGGTCGTCCGAAGTTGGACGCTTCCCGCTCGCCCGTAGTCTGTCGCGGATTGAGTTTCGGCAAAGGGGACGCAGGCGCTCCCCACGGGATTGCCGCGGAACTTGCAGCCGAGCGACACGCGCCCTGGTATTCTCACCCAACGCCGGGCGGTCGGCCATGATGAATTCGACACCCAAGCGAAGCAAGCCGGCCGTCCGGCTCAGATTTGGCTGAACTCACCACGGATGGGACAATCAATGTGCTCGTGTACTGGCTACCATGAAACTTGTGAGGCATAGAGACACCATGACTAAACACTCAGGCAAGGGAAAGGGCAGGGGCGGCATCAAGATTGGGCGGGACGCGGGCACAGGGCAATTCGAACGCGTAAAGGTGGCCCGGGCGCACCCCAAGACTGCGATCGTGCAAACGATCCGCAAGCGACCTAGAAATAGTCCGGCGCGCTAGACATGAGCCGGCACGCCAGGGTGCCGCAGTACGGGCAGGCGCCCGGAGGTGGCCAGGGGTTAGGAGGGCGATGTGCAGGGGCTTTCTGTGCAGCCATTCATTACGCAACGTCGCACGGGCCTACAACAACGGTCAAGTGGACCAGCAATTTTACAGGCGGAAGTCGGAGCGTCAGCGTACTGAAAAACGCCAGCCATATCCAATATCGAATGAAGTCAGCCGCTCCTTTGCGACTCGACGACGCCGCAGGGCGCATTCGTTCGGCACTGCGGGAACTCGGTCATTCCGACGTTGTCTCCGATTGATGGTGGTTCCGGCTGGGCCGGCTGACGAACGGGGGGACTAAACTATTTGTGAGCTCGCCGTTTCCGATGCTTTCCGCTGCGATGAAACTTCGTGGGGCCGGCAATGACTACGTGCTCGCCTCGCCGACGCCCATCGCGCACACCCTCTTCAAAATGACTACGCGCTGTGAAAGCCGAGGTTTTCGCGATTGCCATCGACCAACTGCTACGGCCAAATGATCCGCACTGACCCACGACTGTCATCGGATTCACCTTGATGCGCAGTATTAGAAGATCCCTGAAGGTTTCGGCTCCGCCGCGGGTAATGCGCGGGTCCGCTTCGAGAGCGCGCGTGGGTCGCTATACGAAGCGCATGCGGGCATTCGCGTCGCCATCGCGCGGGGCTACTTTTCGTCAGAAGATGCCGCGGTGGCCCTCACAGCCTACGAAAAGTGTCAACCGTGCTCTGATACCGCACCAAGCTCGACGTTCTGGACGCCCGAGCCGGTGCCAGTACAGTCGAACGGCTTTGCATGCGGGAAGAGCGCGGGGCTAGTCGAGCAGCCACCGTACGTCTCGGCGAGAAACAGCACGTCTCCTTGCGTGCTGTCATGATGGAGCACATGCTGCTTTACGATCTGCCATGCTCCGGTCTTGCATCAGGGTGTACGTTGTAGGTGTGCTTGTAGTGAGCTCTGGCTCCTGTGGCGGTAAGAGCGAGGGTAGCGCTGGCGAAAGCGTTGCTCCGGATAGCGGTTCTTCCGCGGGCGATCTCTGTCCGATGGAGTTTCCGTCGACGCTGTCGATGGCGTCGTCTTGTTGCGAAAGCGCCGGGGGAACTGTCGAGCAAAGCTGTCGCTACCCTGATCCGTGCGTCGCGGGTGAGTTCGTGCAGGTCTCGTGTGATCGAGTTTCATGCGTGTGGCGCCCCGACACCGATCGCTGCGATTTCCCTTATTGCGGGCAGCCCGGCAACATGGCGATATGCGCGCCGGACGAGCTCTGCGTCATTACAGTTGTCCGGGGGGGCCTGCTTTGGTACCCGCGCTGCGCACCGAACCCATGCGGTGATCAACTTGTGAGTTCCGAATGCGCTGCTTCCATCTGCAACGGGTACCAATTCGATCAAGTGGGGGACCGCGAGGTGCACTGCGAATGCCTGGGATGCAGCTGACGAGTCTAGATGGTATAACTCGAAGTTGACTGGTGAGAGGTTGCTGACTACGCGCCACAGGACGCGACCGTCTGATACGGTTACGCTGTTAAGTCATGGAAATCACGTCGCAATCCGACCCGAACAGTAGACGTCTACGTGGAATCGTTTTCCGCCTTTCTTGCTCGGTTGCACCTCACGCCAAAGTGGGGTTTTCAAGTAGCTTCAAATCAGGGACCATGCGACTCAAAACCCGGGGCGAGGCGGATCGCCGCGACGAGGCGCTCTTGCTCCAGCCGAGAAAGCCAGGCGGCGTCCGACTCTCGGTGAAACAGGCACGCGCATTGCTTGAGGGTCCAATCTATGGCGACTCGCGGAACGAAACGGTCAACGCATCGACGCTACGGAAGGCAGGCCGGCAAGAAGGTCGCACGCGCAATGCACGAGATGAAGCGCGGTCAACTCCGCTCGGGCCGCTCCGGCAAGAAAGTAACCAGTCGCGAGCAAGCAATTGCGATCGGTCTGTCCGAAGCACGGGCGAGCGGTGCGCAGGTGCCGGACCGGCCGAGCGGTGAGCGACCGCGTCATCGAAGCGGCAATGGCATTGTGGTTGCACTATTTGTGTCGGTCGCCTGTTTCGGTAGTTCTGCCCACGCGAGCACCGAGATCGCGGCCGACCTGGACTTCTCGGGGGTGTTCGACGAGCCGGTCAGCAGCGGGTACGGCGGGGCGCTGCGCGCCGGATACGGGCTGAATCTGCTATTGCTCAAGCTCACACCGGAGTTCGGAGCCAGCTTTCATCGCTTCACCGGAGAGCCAGGCGTTTCGCTGGTGCGAGCATTTGTCGGCGGCCGGCTGGCTCTGGGGTCGGGGCTGGAGCCAGGCGTCTACTCGCACCTGGGAATAGGTCACCTGAGCGGCAACTCCGCGCTCAATCGAACCACGCCGGCCTTTGACGCGGGTCTGTTTCTGGATCTCACGATCCTACCCCTTATCAACTTGGGAGTTCATGGCTCCTATAACGCGTTGTTGCATGGTGAGCAGCCCAACGCATTCGATTTTTACTTGATCGGCGCCCACGCAGCGCTGGTCCTTTAGAGCGAATCGGCAATCCCCTCACGATAGCTAGGTCGGCTCAACGAGTTGTACGCGTGATCCGATAGACCGCGATCGACAGCCAAACGCTGGTCGCCCCGGCAGCAAACAGCCAAATCAGGATCCGGAGCTGGCCCAGCAACGCGGCGAACAAGCTGAATGCCGCGAAGGCGTCGCGGCGCAGAGCCCATTTGAGCTTGGCTGCAAAACGCGCGAACGCGCCGCGCTGTGGCCGCCCCGAGGCTTCGGCCGCGGGTTCTTCCCATGGCAAGCGAAAATCGTTGAGGTCGCCGGAACCCGCAACGGTCACCAGGTAGTGGTATTGAAACGCGGAAGTCAGAGCTTGTCCGGCGCCGGCAATTGCAGCCAGGATAAGATAGCCACTCCACCCAAAGGTCCGACTGCAGCCGATTCCCGCACCCAGCATGAATGCCAAATTGGTGACGTCGTCAGCGACAGTATCCAGCCACTGTCCGACATGCGACTCGAGCAATTTCGCGCGCGCGATCTCGCCGTCGACGCCGTCGACAATAGAGTTCAACTGAAAAAGCAGAGCACCCGCCAGCGTGAACCAATAACCACCTTGGGCGGCTGCAAGTCCGGAACCCAATCCCATCAGTCCAGCGGCAATCGTGACCGCGTTTGGGCTCACAGGAAGGCGTAACAGATGGCGGCTGATGGCGAGCGAAACGGTGCGATTGAAAACGGCCACCACCCCATCGGCGCCTTTTCGCAACGAAGCCAGGAGCTCGCGCTCGGCCTGCGCCACGTCGGCGCGAGCTCGAACCCAGACCGGAGCCCGTGGCTCTTCGCGCCGCCGGAGGCCATTGGCAACGGCATTCGCCGCCGGGTCAAATAGGTCCGCTCCTTCGACCACCAGAGCCCGGGGTAGCAACATCAGCCCCAGGTCTTGCCCCTGGTGGGTTGCCATGAGCGGCAGATCGCACTGCTCGTTGATCAGCGCCGGCGCAAAGCGACCAAAGCTCAGCGCACCCGGCCACAGCAACAAACACTCGAAAGCGCCGAGCTCGCGCTCGATGCGCGCTCCATCTGCAGAGCTCACCAAAAGCCCGACGGTCGGGATGCGACGCGCGCGTTGCAGCAGCTTCCGCACTTTTCCTTGGTCACCCTCATCGACCAGCACCGCTGCAGCTTTTACGCCCGCTCGCTGAAGCAACACCAGATTGCGGATCAGAAGCGGAAGCCCACACACCGAAAGCAGGGCACCATTTTCAGTCGGGTCCTGAAGACCCTGCCGAAGATCGAGCACCGCAATCCGAGGGCTCACTGAGAGCGCGTTTCCCGCCGTTGAAAACCGGTCTAAAAGGCGGGCGGATCACTGGCTGGGAATGACTGCCACGACGCTTCATCCACTAAGTCACGCGTGCCCTCTCCGTACCGGCGCTTCAACTGGTGTGGATGCCGAAGCACTTCGGCAGCCTTGAGCGCCCATTGGCCGATGGTGCGCCCGGAGAGAGCTTCTACAATCAGCGAACCGCCGTATAGGACCATCAGACTTCGCGTGAGGGTCAACCGATACACTCCGAATGCCACCCACGCTAACCCAAAACCCACTTTTCTAAAGCGGGCCCGCCGCTCCCGAGCTTGCGTATCGCGCGCTCGTTGCAATAGATCGAAAGAACCAGGATTGCTCTCGGTGCTCATGGCTCTCAAATAACCACGCCTCGGGCGCCGTGCTGGACAATTCGACGGGGTTCGCGCGGGGAAGACTCCAGGATTTTTGATACAGTGGCCGCGGTGCAGGCCGGAGGTGATAGAGTCGCGGAAAAAGAGGTAAAAATGCGGCATTTTCCAGAGCCTCGGTGGGTTTGTAAGTCGCTGGCTCGCGCGAGCTTCGGAACCGCGGCAGCGGCCTTGGCACTGTTCGCCGGCTCTTGCTCGAGCGGGAGCGACAATGCGGCAGCTGGTGGACAAGC
>DASXTY010000441.1:0-4972 GCA_036505155.1 Polyangiaceae bacterium
TCAATCCGCCGTGTATGAGCTCGAAGGGGCTCTTTCGACTGGTAAGTTCGTTTTTGACTTGCGAGTCATTCGCCAAGAGCTCGAGCCAACCGCGGAGCTTCTTTCGCGCCTTGAAGAGTCGTGCCTTCACCACGTTGGGCGAAACGCCGAGCGCTTGGGCAGTTTCCTCAACTGAATAGTCGCCGAAGTAGAATAGCTCGACGGCCTGACGGCTGGACTGACTCAGTCGAGCAATCGCGCTTCGGATCAGAATCTCGGTTCGTCGCTCGTCCAGCGCTACTTCAGGCAGCCGATTCCAGAAAAGCCCGCGACCTTGGTTCGCCAGCCATTCGAGCTGCAGCTCCACCTGTCTGCGCCGCTGCTCAGAGCGTAAGCGGTCGCGCGCCACGTTTCGCACGATTCCCATGAGCCAGGCGGGCAAGTCTGCGATCTCGTCGGGCGCTGTGGACGATTCGACCGAGCGGAGCCACGCCTCCTGCAAGACGTCCTCGGCCATGATCCGATCGCCGAAGCGCGTCGCCATCGACAGAGCACTGACACGGAGCTTCTGCAGTTCCAGAGCCAAGCGATCGACGCGGGAGCGAGCCGAGCTCTTCTTCATGTCACGACAGGCCCTCCACCCATGGTGAACGCTTCGAGCTGGCGGCGAAGAAGTGCGATGACTTTTCTGGCACGCTCCGATTCATCAAGCACCGAAAGCAGCTCTGCCTTTTCTGCTGTACTGGCCTCCAGAGTCGAGGCCAAGAGGTCGCTCAAAGAGCCCAGATCGAGACTCGCATCGATCAGACGGCGAGCCTCCGGACGAGGCAGCTCCGGAACCATGTGATTCACGATTTCCTTTGCGAGCGCGCGAAGCTCCGACGCGAGCGGGCCTTGCCCCTCCAAGGGTAACACGTCTTTCAACAACCGGAGCCGAAACCGGAGATAAGGCTCTTCGGCGAGAACCTCTTCGACTCCGACGCGGTGCTGTCCATAGACGACGACGGTGTAACCCGATGAATGTTCAAAAGCCGCCACGACCCGTGCGATGCACCCAACTGGGAAAAGGTCGGAAGACTTCGGCTCCTTCACCTCGGGGGCTCTCTGGCCGAAGATGGCAATCATGGGAAAATCATGGCTCGCGGTCGCTCTAATTTCTCGAGACAGCGCAACTCGCGCCCTTTGCAACCATTCTGCCCATCTCAATTCTTCCGCCTCCATGTCGGCTTTTATTTGCTGCGTCCACTTCACTAGCTCTTCTTCTGTCGCGTCTTCCGGGGGACGCAGCCAATGCTCGATCGCAGCCGGCTCGTGCAAGATATCCGGTCGCTGTGCCACGGCCTCCAGAAGCGCTGCCACAGATCTTTCGCGCCCGACGTCGAGCGGCGCCGCCACGCCGGGGAACAGCACCATGTTGCGGACCGGCAGGACCGGCAAGTCGAACCGAGCCTCTGCGTCGATCGGCGGGACGGATGCTGCGAGCAAGCCCGCCAAGCCGAGCTCGTCGAGGGGATTCGGGGTTGTCATCTGACCTCCGCGCCCAAGCGGCGTTTCAAGGGTTCAAGCCCTAGTCGTGCGGGGGAGGCATTTGGTTACCCGCGGGTGTCCGAGAGCTCGGCTTTAGGAGGTTTCCAGGTGCAAGCTCGGGTGGTCAGGGTGCGTTATTTTCCGACACTGCCTTAGGGTGCTGCGCAACTTACGGTAACCTGTCCGTTTTGCACAGTGCAAGTGCAGTAGCTCGCGCCGACGCAGCTGCAGTCGCTGCAACCGCCAGAGAACTGGCACGATGCGCTCGTCGGCGAGCCCGCAGGGCCGCCGGACATGAGCCAACAGATCTGTTGGAGCGTGCACTGGGTGTCGCCGCAAGCGAATACTTCGCCGGTGTAATGGGCTCCGCATTGGCCTGAATCGCAACGGGATGCGACTTGGCCGAGCTGCGAAAAGTCGATGAGCGTGCCGTCCTCGACGTTGACGCCCTGGGACGCGCAACCGCAGGCGGGGTACTGCGCGTCGCAAATCGCCTCGGCCGCGTCAAAAGCGGATTTTTCAGTATTTCGAATACTCATTACCAGCGTTGACCCGCAGCAACTGGTCAGGTGCTGCACGAGCGTGCAGTCGGTTGCGGAGGTGCAAGAGCGGTCGAATGTGGGAAAGCTCGTGTTGACTCCGGTGCATTGAACGGCGCTGCTCCCCGAGCTGCCCCCAGCGCCTGGAGCTCCACCGGTCGTCGAACCCCCGCCGCCGCCGCTTCCGCCCCGCGAGTTCCCGCCGGACCCAGTCGTGCCGCCTGCGCTTGCGCCGCCATAGCCGGTGGCGCCGCCATAACCCGTTGTGCTGCCTTCAGATGAACCAGCACAGGCCAGGGCGAAGGGCGTCGATCCAACGGCAATTGCGATTTGAGCAAACAGTGAAACAAGCCTGGGCATGCGCATGAAACCTCGCTTTGCGTTGAAAGGCGGGGAGCAAGATCAGTGCCACCGCTTAAAACGCACGGGAACTGTTTACTGTGTGCCGGTATGTGCCAATCGCGTGCGGGGAGAAGCCCCCGTTCTGAATTCGCGCGAGGGTCAGGAGCCCTAGCTCGATTCGACTGCCACTTCTTTCAGCAAGGCCATCGGGCCGCGCGCTTTTACTTCCGCGAGCTCAGCTGGGTCGCTTACGAGTAGCGTCCCGGCGAATCCCAACGCGTTGATCGAAATGGATCCGGACACTTCGCGCGAGCGCGGGCAGACCATCATCCAGCGGCGCGTGCACAGTAGATTATAAGGCGGTGTGCGCTCGGGCAGCTCGGCAGGGTCTGCGATGAGTCCGGTTTCCGACAAGAGGTCGAGGTAGACGCTGAGCGCTTGATGTGCCTCCGCTGCGCCTTGCTCGAAGTTGAGGCGCGCCAGCCGGTGACGGAAGGGGAGCGCGGCGTGCCGCGCGCCGCTCTCGACGGCCCGAGTGAAGGCCGCTTCCATTGGGATTTGCTGGCCGGAGAGCGGGACCAGCTGAAGGTGGCGGTGGGTCTGGCTGGCGCCCGCAGCCGGGCCGGCGTTGTAAAAGGCGAGCCCGTCCACGTTGCGCAGGCAGATGCAGAGCGCTTCGAAGTCCCGGATGGACAGGGGAGCCTGCTGCTCCTCGAATTGCGCGGTCACGATGAGCACGTGGTTTTCGTAAACCGGGAACTTGTTCAGCAAACACAAGTGCGTGTCGGTGAGCGACTCGACGAAGAGATCCGAGTCGTAGTTCAAAAGCGGGTTCGCCGGTCGCCCTGTTTGCTTGGAAGCGAGCTTGCGCTTCAGGTTCGACATGCAGTGCACCCGGAAGCGAATGCCGCCGTCGTCGATGGCCACGCTGGTTGTTGCTATCGGTTCCAGCGCCCCGGTTGCGATCGCTTGCGCCGACCGGGCCCGGATCCGATCGAGCATCGAGGGATTAGCGCTCCGCTATCAGCGAACAAGCGACGGAAGCTCGCACCGTGGGATCGTCGTCGCCGAGCGCGGTTGCCGCACGCGCATAGTCGCCCAAAGCATACAAGCCGAGCGCGGCCAGACCGCGCCGCTGAGCGCTCTTTTCTGCGAGCTCCAGGACCAGGGTGGAGTGGATCCGGTTCTCTCCGGCGACGGCCAGCGCGTCGCGGGCTTGCGTGCCCACCGCGCCGCGCCGCTTGGCCAGCTTCAAAAGTGGGTCGATGACGGCTGCACGCCGGTCGCCGTTCTGGACCAGGCGCGCCAGCGCTACCACCGCTACTTCGGCATTGTCGTCCTTGGCGGCGGCCTTCACCTTTTGAAAGATCGTGCGGTCGGTCATCGGCGCGGACTGGATCGCAAGTCTTCGCTCGCTTTCGGTGCCCGACGCGATGGCTCGCGCGAGCACCGCCAAACCGAGTTGTTGCTGCGCGCTGTGCAGCCGCACGAGGGCCAAAGCGGCCAGGACGCCGGGCTCGCCTTGGTTAGTTTCGGCTGCCCAAACCAGCTCGTGTTCGCCCCCCGAGGCGAACGTCGGCTGCGTGGACCACGCATCCACGATTGCCGTTCGCACGGATTGCGGTGCGCGCACCCAACGATCCTTCAGGCGCCATACCACCTGTCTTCCTCGCATGGCGCCTGCTGCCCGGGCCGCGTTGCTCCTCGAGAGCGGATCGGGATCCAGGCGAGCTACTTCGAGCAGGGGATCGACATCGGCGGGGTCGGCCGCAATCTGGGCCGCTCGAATGGCCGCTCTTCGGACGCGCTGGTCGGGATCGAGAAACAACTCGCGGCGCGCGCGCCCCGCGCCGGTCACGAACGAACAGCGCGCGCCGACCGCTCTCCATGCTCCGCTCTCGTCGCGGGCATGGCGAGTGAACAACTCATCTGGATCTTCGAAGCCCAGGTCGACCAGAATCAACATCGCGGCCGCTCCCCCATCGTCGTGCTGTTCGGCGCGAGCCTGAAGCACCTCCTTTAAGGGTGCCGCGCACCGGCGCAGGTCGAAAATGCGCTCCTCCGCCTGTGGCTTCGGCGACGACAACAACTCTCTACCCGCCACCGCGATGGCCAATTCTTGGAGCGCGGCGCGGTCGAGCCGGCCCGCTTTCTGGCTCTCTCGAATCTCACGCTGGAGGGCTGCCAGGTCGCCATGCAGAGCCGTCTGCACCACTCGACTGGTGGCGCAGCCAACCAGGATCAGCGGGAGCAGGCAGGCTTTGAGAATCGTTTTCATTCATCGAGCTAGTTTACCGCCGGGCTGCGTTCCTGTCCGGAAACCTCATCGGCCCGGGCAGAAGCGGCTATCTCATCGCGGTGGCGCAAGGCGGCGGCCACGAAGCCGGAGAACAACGGATGGGCCGCAACGGGCCGGCTCTTGAACTCCGGGTGGAACTGACAACCGATGAAATAGGGATGATCGGCGAGCTCGACGATTTCGACCAATCGCTCATCGGGGCTAGTTCCGCTGGGCACCAATCCCGCATGACTGAGCGTTTCTCGGTAGGCGTTGTTCACCTCGAAGCGGTGGCGATGCCGCTCGT
>DASXTY010000442.1:0-9334 GCA_036505155.1 Polyangiaceae bacterium
TTAGGACTTGCTTTTGGAGCCGTGCTGTACAAACGCGGAGATTTCGCTACTGGCATCAATACGATGGTCCCGGAGCTCTTGTTTCCGACATCCAACGAAAGCCGGCACAACGGAACTATTCTCGGGCTGGGCGCCCGGGTGACCCCGAGTCAGACCGTCCCCCTGTTCGGTAGCGGGGCCGATTTCCTGCGCACACTCACGCTTTCCGGCATCGCGCGGTATCGTCACGTGTTCACGCGAGCCGAGGTTCCGACAAACCCCAGCTTGAACCAGATTCGAACCGACGTCGACGGCGTGCCCGTCGTCTCCGACCAGCTGGGGGAGGCAGCCTTCGCCGAGCATCAAGCGCGTTTTGGTTTTGACGTCGGAGTGGAGGTGCTGG
The DNA here is from genome assembly GCA_036505155.1 of Polyangiaceae bacterium. GTDB lineage: Bacteria > Myxococcota_A > Polyangia > Polyangiales > Polyangiaceae > DASXTY01. The sequence goes on from DASXTY010000442.1 coordinate 383, forward strand.
AGCGACTGACATTCAGCACTCGGTTCGAGTGGCGCCCGGCGTGGAAGTACCGTTTCGCGGAGGTTCAAGTCTGTAATCTACTCACCGGCTGTGTCACGCCTTCCGGCGTCCAGAACCCGCAAACTTACCAGGTCGCAACCTTGTTTTACCCGTCGCTCACCTATGACCTCTTGGATGAGCTCTCTTTGACCGCGGGCTATCTCAACCTGGCGAACCAAATTGGTCCCGACGGAAAGCGCCGCAACATGTTCTACAGTCCCGACGCCAGGTTCGAGCTTGCCGTGTCCCTCCATCTGGACCAGCTCTACAAGACCGTGACCTCTCCCGCTCGATCCCAATCCTCTGCCGCAGGTACCGCTCGCCGGGGAAGCGCGTCGCCACAATTTTGACGGCCGGGCGGGCTGCCACATTGCGAGCGCTGGCGGCGCTGGTCCTGTGCTCAACCTCCGTCCGAGCACAAACTTCGGTACCGAAAGACTCGCCCCATCCGGGGACCCAATCGCCGCCTGGCGCGAGCTCCCCAGAAGCGGAGCCACGGCCCTCGCGGCGCACGTATTGGCTGGACTTTAGCGCACGGCGCGTGGATGTGGACGCGCAAATGCAAAAGCTTGAGCTTTCCGAGCATGTGGTGGTCAAGGTCGACCGGTACCGTTTGACCAGTGAAAAGCTGCGACTCTATCGGGGACCGCGCGGCATCGTCGTGGACGGCGAAGGGCGAGTCGCCTTTTGCCCCTGTCCCGATCCGCCGGTGACCATCGGGTTCGACGCAGCCAATGTCGCGCCGCCCACCGACCTGTTCATCAAAAACCCCACCTTGCGCCTGGGCGGTGTGCCGGTGTTCTGGCTGCCTTATTTGTGGCTGCGCTCGCCCAATCGAGTAGGCCTGCTGCCGCCGCGCATCGCCTGGCGCGGAGACGAAGGGCTTTTGCTCGGCGCCGGGGTTCACCTTCCGCTGTCGCACTCCGAGGGGAGGGTGGAAGCGCTCGATTTACGAGGCGCCGGGTATTTGCGGGGCGGAGCGCAGGTCGGCGCGGTGCTTTCCACCGATCAGAGCACGGTGCGCCTCAAATGGGATTATCTGCGCCAAAGCGCGCTTGAAGTGGATGCGCACGGAAGCGCTTCGTCCCACAACGGTGCGACCGGGGCGTTTTTGGTGGACGCTATTCGCGGCCCGCGCGGACGGGGCGCTACGAGCTCTCTAGAAGAAGCAGCGCGCCGTTACGACCGCGCAGCGCTGAGCGTGGGCACGGTGGGAGTGGGGACATTGTCGGTGGGATTGCGCGCCGACGCACCGCGCGGCGGGAAGCTCAACGCGATGGGCGCAGCGGGACCGGAGCTCCATCTCGGTTTGGGCAGTCCCCTCGGTAGCTCGGGCGCCTTCGACACCGCGCTCCGCCTGCGCACGGTTTCCGATCCGGTGAGCCGCAGCGCGCTGAGCGCTATCGAGCAGCGCACCGAAGTGCGCGCGGACGCCCGTACCGGTCCCATGAGTCTGGGCGTGGAAGGCCACCAACACGTGCGTGCGTTTTCGGCTGTGATTCAGCAAGGCTGGCTGGTGGAAATAGGCGCGCGCTCGCGTCTGGGGCTGCCTTTGGTGCGCGAGTACGGAAGCGACGGCGATCCGCTGGTGCATCGCGTGGAGCCCTACGTGGAAGGTCTTGCGCTGCTCGAGCGACAACGCCAGCCGTTGGGTTCCCCGGCGGTTATGAACGGCGAGCTCAGTGGCGCCGAGGTTGGCACGCGCACGTCTCTTGGCCGTTTCGGCGAACGCGCTGCGGGGGCCATGGATCTTGGCGGTGCTTGGATCGGCTCCGGCTCAAACTACCTGCCCGCGCTGGCGACGCGGCTAACCGCATCGGCCGACGTCTTTGCCCTTCGCTCCGAAGGCGCATGGCTTCCGAACCAGAAGCGCTCCGCGATGGGGATCGTCCACACACGGCTTGGGCGTATCGGCGCGCTGAATTTGAGCGCGTACGCGGAGGGGCGGCTGGAGGTGGAACCCATATTATCGCGTTGGGTGCACGCCGATGCAGCGTGGGACACGGGGGGGATGGGGTGGTTCGAGACTTCGGGGCTCACCACCGGCGGTGAGCTCAATGTGCCGTGGACGGACTGGCTCGCGAGCGCCGCGGGCGCTGACGTGGACGTTACCGGGCGGGAGTTATTGGGAGTTCGTGGATCTCTGGGATATCGACACCGTTGCGGGTGTTTGGCGGCGGTGGCGTGGGCGGGACATCGAATTGGGAGGCCCGGTGTCGACGCCTGGGTGACGGTGGATCTGATCCCGATGCGGTGAAGGGGCGCCCGGAAGGGCCCGGAGAAAGCCCCTCTGGACGACCCCTATAGGCCAAAATGCCAGCAAATCCCCAAGGCCGCGGGTGCGGTTGCGGCCTGGGCGCGGGCCCTGGGTTAGAACGCCGTGTTCGCAAGCGGGGCTCGCATCGGCTAGGCTTCTTCGGTTGTGTCGGATAGCGTGAGACCGGGAGCGAGTTCGCCCGCCTCGAACCCGCCAGCGCCGCGTTCGGTTTGGGGTTCGACGGTGGTGGTTGCCGAAGACGACCGGATCACTCGCGAGATGTTGGCCGGCATCTTGAAGGCGCATGGCTTTCGGGTGGAAACCGTGGAGGACGGGCAAATGGCGGTGGAGCGCGTTGCGCGCGGCGGAGTCGATTTGGTGCTGCTCGACATTTTGATGCCGCGCCTGACCGGTTTGGAGGCGTGCCGGCTGCTCAAGGGGATGACCACTGAAAGCTTTCTGCCGGTGGTGCTGGTGACCGTAAAGACCGACAACGCGAGTCGGGTGGAGGGCTTGAGAATCGGAGCTGACGATTACGTGTGCAAGCCCTTCGACGAGGGTGAGCTACTAGCTCGAGTGGAAGCCATGCTTCGCATCAAAAAGCTCCACGATCACGTGGCCGAAGCGCGGGCCAAGCTCGAACAGCTGAGCATCCACGACGACCTTACGGGCCTTTATAACTACCGCTATCTGAACACTCGGCTGAATGAAGAATTCAAGCGCGCCGAGCGCTACAGCGAGCCCTTGGCATGCATCGTTCTGGATATTGATCGGTTGCAAGCCATCAATGACCAGTGCGGTCGCCCCTTCGGAGACTCGGTGATTCGCGCTGTCGCCGATTCGGTCCGGCGCAGCGTGCGGGAGGTGGATGTCGTGGCTCGATTTGGAGGGGATGAGGTGCTCGCCGTTTTGCCCAGCACGCACTTTGCCGGTTCCGTCACGGTGGCGGAGCGAATCTGGCACGATGTGCAGGACAAGAGTTACTTTTCCGATCGGGGCCAGCCCCTGCACGTGACGCTTTCCATCGGGGTTGCCCTGTTTCCGTCGCGCGATGTGCGGTCCAAAGACGCGCTCTTGCGCGCGGCCGACACCGCACTGCATCACGCAAAGCGCGACGGCGGGAACCGCATCTGCGTCTTTCAGCAGCAGGGATACCTCTACACGCCCGTGGTAGGACGTCCCGCTTCCCGCGGATCGAGCACCGAACGGCCGCCGCTGCGCCCATCCGGAACCGGTTCGGGTGATTCGCAGCGACCTTCGCGCACCTCCACGCCTGCGAGCGGCGGGCTGCCGAGTCCGTCCACCGGACCCCCGCCCTCCACCCGAACGCCTGCTTCCAGCCGACCCGTGCTTCGCGGAACCCTGAAGTCCGATCGGCCGCCTGCCAGTCGTCGAGGGTCCGAGTGACCGCCGCGGCCAAGTCGCGCTCAGGCGAAATGGCCGCGGTATTGCTGAAGGAGGCGCCGCCGCGGGTTTTGGTAGTCGATGACGAGCCGGTGGTGCGCCGCACTTTGGCCCGTTTGCTGGTGGGTCGCGAGATGCAGGTGTTGACCGCTGAAGACGGTGCGGCCGCCATCGAGGTGCTGGCCCGAGAGACTATCGACGTCGCGTTGGTCGACTTGATGATGCCGAATGTCGGAGGGCTCGAACTTTTGGACCACATCAAGTCCCACCACGAAGGGGTCGAAGTCATCATGATGACCGCGTTCGGCGATGTGGCTACCGCGGTGCGCGCAGTGCGCGGCGGCGCGTACCATTTTTTGACCAAGCCGTTTCGCTCGAACGACGAAGTGGCGCTCACCGTATTCAAAGCGACAGAGCGGCGCCGGCTCCTCGACCGGACCGCCATGCTGCAACAGCGCCTCGAGCAAATGGAGAAATTCGGGGGGCTTATCGGCAATTCTCCCAGCATGCAGGAGGTGTACCGGCTGGCGATGGGCGTGGCGCCCACCTCGGCGACGGTGCTTCTTCTGGGCGAAAGCGGCACCGGTAAGGAGCTAACGGCCCGCGCCATTCATCAGCATTCACCGCGCCGGGATAGCCCATTTGTTGCCCTCAATTGTTCGGCGATTCCGGTCGATCTGGTGGAGAGCGAGCTGTTTGGTCATATGCGCGGGGCTTTCACGGGAGCCACAGCCACCCGTCCCGGGTTATTCGAAACCGCGGATCGGGGCACCTTGTTTCTGGACGAAATCGGGGATCTTCCGCTCTTGTCGCAGGTCAAGCTGCTCCGCGTGTTGCAAGAAGGTGAAGTCAAGCGCGTTGGTTCGAACGAGACCCGGCGCGTCGATGTCCGTGTGATCGCTGCTACCAACGTCGATCTCCGAGAACGAATTGCCGCCGGAAAATTCCGACAGGACTTGTATTACCGGCTAAAAGTAGTGGCTATCTCGCTGCCTCCGCTGCGCGAGCGGCGGCAGGACATTCCGCTTCTGGCGTATCACTTTTTGCAGATGTTCAGTCACCGGACCGAGCGCAACGTGCGCAAACTCAGCGCGGAGGCCATGCGCGCCCTTCAAACTCAACGCTGGCCCGGCAATGTGCGTGAGCTCCAAAACGCCATCGAGCACGGGGTAGTCTTCTGCAAAGGCGACAGCATCACCCCGGCCGACTTGCCCTTCGAGCGCAGCGAGCCCGAAGCGCAGGAGGCGGCGGTGGCAGGCCAAGCCGACCCCTTCGGGGCGTTGCTCGACTTGCCCTACCGGGAGGCAAAGCAGCGCGCCCTGGACACCTTCGAATCGACTTATTTCGGGGCCGCGATGGACCGGGCCGGCGGAAATATCTCGGAAGCAGCTCGCCTGGCGGGTCTGGACCGCTCCAATTTCAGGCGGTCCGCACGGCGAGCCGGGGTCGTCGTCCGCGACGAGTGACTTCGGGGCTGCGCCGGATGTGCTTTTGACCCGCCGAGATTCTGCTATTTTCGGCCCGATGCGAGCCGGGAAGGCCGCCTGGTTTCTTTGGGCGATGTTGACAGCGGCCGCGCCCCCGGCTGCAGCGCAAGCGACTGGAAATCAAACTTCCGGAGCGTATTCGCTGCACCGCTGTTTGGATTTGGCGGAGAGGAACTATCCCAAAATTCTCCAGGCGCGTGCCAGGTTGGCTAAACAGACCGGACAGCTTCGGGAGGCGAAAACCGCGCCCTACAGCGACTTTACGCTGAGCGCGGGTCTGACCGCCGCGCCGACCGTTCGTGGCACCGACGTGTACAGCCCCAACACCGACTCGTCGCTTTCTTCGGACATGGGACTGGCGTGGCAAATCGGAATTGAGGGCGCGGTGCCGCTCTGGACGTTTGGCAAAATCAGCGGGCTTCAAGATGCAGCAGAAGCCCAAGTCGAGGCGGGAAAGCACGGAGTGAAAAAAGAACGAAACGAGGTGCGGCTTTTGGTGAGAAGGGCGTATTATGGACTGCAGCTCGCGCGCGATTCTCTGGCGCTGGTGAAAAACGCTGAGCAGCGGATTCTCACCCATTTGACTCGACTCGAGGAGCGCGCCCAGCGCGGCCAGGGCGACGATATTCAACTGCTCAAGGTGAAGATGTACCAGGCGGAGCTCCAGGCGCGCGAAAGTGAAATCCAACATCAGGAAAGCACGGCTCTTTCGGGGCTTCGCTTTCTGACCGGTGTGAGCAATGCTTTTGACATTCCCGACGAGCCGCTGCGCCGGTCACGCCATACCCTGGCGCCATTGGCCCATTATTTGTCGGCCGCCCGCCTGTTCCGCCCCGAGGTCAACATGGCTCGCGCCGGCGTGGTCGCGCGCGAAGCGCAGCTTCGCATGGCTCGGGCGCGCTACTATCCCGATCTGGCGCTTGGCTTGAGCGCCAAGTGGGCGCGTGCCGATCAAGTAACCGATCAGAGAAACCCGTTCGTGGAGGATAGGGCGAACTTCTTGCAATACGGGGCGGGACTGGTGCTGCGGTGGAAGCTGGATTTTCTGCCCCAAGCCGCGCGCACGGCGCAGGCGGAAGCCGATCTGGAGGAAATGCGAGCCGAGGAGCAATACGCGCTCGGCGGAGTCGGAGTGGAAGTCGAAGAGGCTTTTTCGGAAGCGAGAACTTCGGAAAAACGCGTGGAAGCCTTGTCGCGCGCCGCAAAATACGCGCGACAGTGGCTGGTCAAAGTGCAGCAGGGGATCGACGTCGGCACCTTTGACGACGAGGACATCGTCGACCCGGCGAAAGAATACGCGCTCAAGCGATTTGCCCAGATGAGCGCGATCTTCGACTACAACATAGCCGTTGCAAAACTGGCTCAGGCCACGGGCTGGGACGCAGTGGTCGCTGAGTAGAGCGGTCGGAGTGGATTGCGGGGTGGAGGAGCCCCTCGAGCCATCACATTGCGTGCTGCCCCAAAGTGGGCCGGCGAGACTCGTGTTCGTCGAGCTTTTTTTCGATGCTGTTGAGCGCGTTGCTCACCGCTTCGCTGATCATGGCGATGATGACGGGCAGTTGGCCCTTTAGCGCCTCGTAATAACGCTGTCGTTCGGTGGAGTGGATGATGGCGGGTGGATATCCGGCTCGCAGCAGCTTCAGGTTCATGAGCAAGCGCGCGACCTTGCCGCTGTCCTGGGGGAACGGGAAAACGCGCACCAGATCGTAGTGGGCTCGGGCCGCGATCCGAATCGGATTCTTGATCTTTTTCGGCTCCGGCCCGTTTAGCCAATCCACGACTTGGCGCACTCTGTGGACAATCTTGTCCGGTGGCGCGTACTCGTGGAAATAGAGCCGGTGTTGAGGCACATCCTTGCGGTACTTCACGTTTTTCAGATCGCCCTCTTCGGGGTGCAGCGTCAGATAGATTCGCTTGATGGTGTCGACACTGATGGGAACGCGCTTCTTTTCGGCGAGATCCCGCACCAGATCGATGGCGGATCGATGTCGTCGGATTTCTTCACACACCGGCTGCAAGCTCGAGTCCGGCACCACGGTGATGTTGGGATCAACCGCGGTCTTCAACTCTTGGAACGTGTACACCACACCCTCGAGAGCGCTGTCGTGATAAATCCACGACATGTCGAAGCTCTCCAGATATTCGCGCTGAAATTCCGCGCTGGCTTGCTGTAGGCGCTCATTGATCAGCTGAAACCGCTCTTCGATTCGGTTGGCCTGGGGCAGGGCTCCTTCAGGGGGTGCCTCGCCACCGGGGGCAGGCGCAGTGGGTGCGGTCGCGGGCGCGGCAGGAGCCTGCGCGGGAGCAGCTGGAGCTATAGGTTCCTCGGAAGCTGCAATCGGGGTCGGGTCGAGGTCGAGGCTCGGCGCCGGCTCGACGTGGGGCGCTGCCGGTACTTGCGCCAAAATCGCGGGCTTTCGGGTCGTGCCCGATTGATCGGGAATTGCATCCGGACGATAGACGCGCGTGGTGGTGCTGCGACCCAAGCCCCCAGCTCGCTGGCCGCGAGTTTTGGCGCGCGCGACCTTGCCTTCCAGGGCGCGCCGCGCCGCTTCTCGCTCCGCCCGCAACCGCTCTCGCTCGGCCTCCTTGGCAACCCGGTACGCCTCGCGCTCCGCCTCCTTGCGCACGCGCTCTTCTTCCTTGAGCCGCCGGGCCTCCTCGCGCGCCGCCTCCCGCTCGGCGACCTTCCTGGCGCGTTCTGCTTCCTTTTCGGCCTGCCGCTTGACCTGCTCCGCTTGCCGGGCTTCGAGCGCGGCCTTGCGTGCCGCTTCTCTTTCGGCCTCTTTACGCTTCAGCGCCGCGACTTTTTCGCGAGCTCTGAGTTCCTTTTCGCGAGCGCGCCGGCGCTCAATGAGCGCGCGCTCACGCTCGCGCGCGATCTTGGCGCGCTGCTGCGCTTTCGCCTGGCGCTCTCTTTCGCGCTCGCGCTTCAAAAGGGCGAGTTTTTTCTGCTTTTCCTTGTTTTCGCGCTGCTTGGCGAGGTAGAGCTGCGCCTTTTTTTTCTGGAGCTCGAGCTTGGCGGCTTCGCGCTTGCGCTTCTCCGCCTCGCGTTTAGCGGCTTCGCGTTTGGCGGCCTCGAGCTGGCGGTGACGTTGCGCCTTCTCTCTTTCCCTAGCCTTGCTGGCTCTCGCTGGCGCTGGTGCCCGACGCCGCCGAATCGGCTTCGCGGCTTTCTTTCCAGAACGCCCCTTAATCCGCTGCTTTCTGGGGCTGGTTTTTTGGCGTTTCGGCTTCGGAACGCGCGCGGACTTAGAGCGGCCTCCCGCTCGGGAGCGCTTTGGACGCGCAGGCGGTCTACGGGCCTTCTTTTTCGTGGGGGCAGGCATGGATTCCGCGCGAAGTCAAGGGGCGTTTCGGAAGGTCCTCCGGTCCGACCGTGCCGCTGGGGCTCCCAACATCCAGTATTGCATTAAGGGCCCGGTAAGCGCGCAGGCGGAGCCAAAAGGCCCGAAGGCTGGTCCCGGACTACTAGCCGTCCGGAACGGGCCGCGTCAAGCACAGGACCGCATTTTGAGGTGGTCCGGCGATGTCCCACGGCCGGAACCGCGGATTAACTACGATGACGCCAGGAAATCGGGAAAAATCTCGCTATTTTTCAGGGGCCGGTCGCGCGCCGTCAGCACTTCGCAGCCATCTTCGGTCACCAGCACGGTGTGCTCAAACTGAGCCGATAGGGCCCCGTCTTTGGTAATCGCCGTCCAGTCATCGTCGAGGATCGTCACTTCCCAGCTACCCAGATTGATCATCGGCTCGATGGTGAAG